>JAYVNK010000141.1:0-5587 GCA_043758475.1 Comamonadaceae bacterium
TGCCTACCTGGAGCAGCCGATGCGGCAAATGTTCCGGATGTCACCCTACCAGCGTCTTGCACCGCAGGGCGTGATGCCGCGCCTGCTGCAAGACATTGCCGAGATGCAGCGGCACATCCGGCAGATCAAACGGGACATTGAGATCCCCGGCGACCTTGCCGTCTTTAAAGCCTGGATCAAGGCCCGTCAGCGTGAAGCGCGCGCGCTGGCGAGGGAGATCGACGACGGTGACGATTTTCGGTTTTTTTGAGCTGGCAAGCACACTCAGTTCCGGGGGGTCTTGTCCTGGTGCTGGATCAATGCCCACGTGTGGCGGGCGATCTGCTCACCCTCCTGTGACGCCATCACGCGCACTGCGCAGCGCGACTTGGCGCTGTTGATGGCACCGTCGTGGCCACTGTGAATGGCTTCACCCGTGACCCGGTTTCGTTCTTCGTCCAAGCTGACGCCGATCCACGGCAGGCCACGGCATATTTCGGCACGCACCACGGCATCGTTTTCGCCAATGCCACCGGTGAAGACAATCAAATCAACGCCGTCCAGCACGGTGATCATGGCAGCAATCTGCTTGGCGGCCGACGCGCAGAACATCTGGATGGCGAGGCGTGCGCTGGCGTTTGACGCCGCGGCTTCCTGCAGAAGCCGCATGTCGCTGCTGACACCCGAGACGCCCAACAGGCCCGACTGGTGATCCACCAGGTGTGCCAGCATGGCAGCGTCAAAATTTTTCTCACGCATCAGGTACACCAGCACGCCGGGGTCAAGATCGCCGGTGCGGGTGCCCATGATGACGCCGCCAGCAGGCGTGAGCCCCATGCTGGTGTCCACCGACTGCCCGCGATGGATGGCGGTGATGCTGGCCCCGTTGCCCAGGTGCGCGATGATGATGCGGGTGGGCAGGTCGCAGCCCAACTGCTGCACGATGGATTCGCAGGACAGGCCATGAAAGCCGTACCGCTGGATGCCCTCCCGCTGCAATGCCGCTGGGATCGGCAATATGCGGGCCACGTCTGGCATGCCTGCGTGAAAAACCGTATCGAAGCACGCCACGTGCGGCAGGCTGGGGAAATGCTGCTGCGCGGCGCGGATGGCTGCAAGCGCAGCGGGGGTGTGCAAGGGCGCAAACGGCACCACGGATTCCAGTTGCTGCAGCACCGTTCCATCAATGATGCAGTGCTGGCGCAGCGCCGGGCCGCCATGCACGACACGGTGGCCGATGGCCATGGGTGCTGGCAGGCCAGCTTTGGCGAGCTGGTCCGCAATCCCGGCGATGGTGTCTTGCGCACCGGCTGCGTCGGTTGAGTCCGACAGCAGGGTTTCAGTGCCAGACGCAGCGCAAGAGGGTGCCTGCACCCGGTACAAACCGAATTTGAAAGAAGAAGAGCCGCTGTTGAGCGCCAGCACGGCAGTACCGCCTTGGGCGACGGCATTGCTTCTGCCATGGCCGCCTTGCTGCTCATTCATGCCGTCCACCGCCAGTCTTTTACCTCGGACAAGTCATCGCCATATTCACTGATATGGAGGTTGTGCCGCTCCATCGTGGTCCAGTAGCGCGCTGTTTCTGCCGCCACAAGATGCGCAAAGCGCGGGATTCGTTTGATGGCGTCCAGCGCGAGCTGGTAGCGGTCAAGGTGGTTTAGCACCACCATGTCAAAGGCGGTGGTGGTGGTGCCTTCTTCGTTGTAGCCGCGCACGTGGATGTTGCCGTGGTTGCGTCGGCGGTAGGTTAGCCGGTGGATCATCACCGGGTAGCCATGAAAGGCGAAGATGACCGGCTTGTCAGTGGTGAAGAGCGCGTCAAACTCATGGTCGTGCAGGCCGTGCGGATGCTCTGACGGGGGCTGTAGCGCCATCAGGTCCACCACGTTGACGAAGCGGATTCGGATGTCGGGCACGTAGTCGCGCAACAGGGTGACGGCGGCCAGCGCCTCCAGCGTGGGCACGTCGCCAGCGCAGGCCATCACGACGTCAGGTTCCAGGTCACCACCTGCGCCTTCATTGCCAGCCCAGACCCAGATGCCCGCTCCCGCCGTGCAGTGCCGCACGGCAGCGTCCATGTCCAGCCACTGGGCCTGCGGCTGCTTGCCAGCGATGATCAGATTGATGCAATTGCGGCTGCGCAGGCAGTGGTCGGTGACCGACAGCAGGCAGTTGGCATCAGGCGGCAGGTAGATACGCACGATGTCGGATTTCTTGTTGGCCACGTGGTCGATAAAACCGGGGTCCTGGTGCGAGAAACCGTTGTGGTCCTGCCGCCACACGTGCGAGGTCAGCAGGTAGTTCAACGACGCAATAGGCTTGCGCCATGCAATCTGCTTGCTCACCTTGAGCCACTTGGCATGCTGGTTGAGCATCGAGTCGATGATGTGGATGAAGGCTTCATAGCATGAGAAAACGCCGTGGCGTCCGGTTAGCAGGTAGCCTTCCAGCCAGCCCTGGCACAGGTGCTCGCTGAGCACCTCCATCACGCGCCCTGTGGGGCTGAGGTTGGTGTCAACTTCTTCGACATCGGCCATCCATGCCTTGCCGCTTACCGCATAGACGGCATCCAGCCGGTTTGAGGCGGTCTCATCGGGGCCGAAGATCCTGAAGTTGCCATTGGCCAGATTGAGCGTCATCACATCGCGCAGAAAGCCGCCCATCACCCGCGTGGCTTCGGCATCCACACAACCCGGTTGGGCCACCGCGACCGCGTAATCACGAAAGTAGGGCAAGGCCAGCGGCAGCAGCAGCGCGCCGCCATTGGCGTGCGGGTTGCTGCCCATGCGCTGATGGCCGGTGGGTGCCAGCTCGGCAAACTCGTCGAGGAACTTGCCTTGGTCGTCAAATAATTCCTGCGGGCGGTAGCTTTGCAGCCACTGTTCAAGCTGTTGCAGGTGTTCAGGCGTCTTGAAATCTGCAATCGGCACCTGGTGTGCCCGCCACGTGCCCTCCACTGGCTTGCCGTCAACGAATTTTGGCCCGGTCCAGCCCTTGGGCGTGCGCAGGACAATCATGGGCCAGCGTGGGCGCTGGGGGTTCGCGTTCGCGTTCAGAGACCGCGCCTCGGTCTGAATCTGGCGTATTTGCAAGAGAGCGGCATCAAGCGCGCCCGCCAGGCACTGGTGCACCACCATCGGTTCATCGCCTTCGACAAAAAACGGCTCATGGCCGTAGCCTCGCATCAGGTTGGCCAACTCCTCGCGACTGATGCGTGCCAGCACCGTCGGATTTGCAATCTTGAAACCATTGAGGTGCAGTATCGGCAGCACCGCGCCATCGCGCGCCGGGTTTAAAAACTTGTTGGAATGCCAGCTCGCGGCCAGCGGACCGGTCTCCGCTTCGCCATCGCCCACCGCGCAAGCCACGGTCAAATCAGGGTTGTCAAAGGCAGCGCCGTAAGCATGCGCCAAGGAATAGCCGAGTTCGCCGCCTTCATGAATCGAGCCCGGAATCTCCGGCGACACGTGGCTGGAGATGCCGTGCGGCCACGAGAACTGGCGAAACAGCCGCTGCAGGCCATTTCGGTTTCGCTCGATGGCCGGGTAGTGCTCGGTGTAGGAGCCTTCCAGATATGAATTGGCCACAACACCCGGCCCGCCGTGGCCCGGCCCCATCACGTAGATCATGTTCAGGCCGTGCTGCTTGATCAGCCGGTTCAGGTGCACATAGATCAGGTTCAGACCGGGTGTCGTGCCCCAGTGCCCCAGCAGGCGCGGCTTGACGTGTTTTAGCGTGAGCGGCACCTCCAGCAGCGCGTTGTCTTGCAGGTAAATCTGTCCGACTGACAGGTAGTTGGCCGCGCGCCAGTAGGCGTGCATTTTGCGCAGGAGTTCGGGGGACAGCGACTGGGGTGGCAGGGGCTTGGGCATATCACATCATGATCGCACTGGCGCAGGAGGTCTGTGTGCCAGCGCACATAGCGGCGTTCTGCTGGGGGTGTTTGCAATGTTCCGGACAGTGCTGTCAAAATCATACCAACAAGGAATCCTCGATGCAACAAGGTGTGATGTACGCCGTCGGCGCGGCGCTGCTGTTCGGCATGGGCACGCCGCTGGCCAAGCTGCTGCTGGCGGATGTGAGCCCGCTGATGCTGGCTGCCCTGCTGTACCTGGGCTCGGGCTTGGGGCTGGCGCTGGTAAGGGCAGTGCGCCGCGACCACGCCGTGCTGCCCCAGGGCACGCAGTGGCTTTGGCTGGGCGGTGCGGTGCTGGCCGGTGGTGTGGCAGGGCCGGTGCTGCTGATGCTGGGTTTGCAGAATTTTCCCGCAGCCGATGCATCGCTGCTGCTCAACAGCGAAGGCGTGTTGACCGCGCTGCTGGCCTGGTTTGTCTTCAAGGAAAATTTTGACCGGCGAATCGCGCTGGGCATGCTGGCCATTGTGGCGGGTGGGATCGTGCTCAGTTGGCCGCGTGGCGGCGCGTCGGGCGCGCCGGGTGGCGCAGGCATTGTCCCAGCGCTGCTGATCGTGGCAGCGTGTCTGGCCTGGGCCATCGACAACAACCTCACGCGCAAGGTGGCGTTGCTGGATGCTGGCTTCATCGCCATGAGCAAAGGCCTGGTGGCTGGCAGTGTGAACCTGGCACTGGCTTGGGCGACGGGTGCGAGCTTGCCGGGCGTGGCAGTCACTGCGCAGGCGGCCCTGCTGGGCTTTGCAAGCTATGGCGCAAGCCTGGTCCTGTTTGTGCTGGCGCTGCGCCATCTGGGCACGGCGCGCACAGGCGCTTATTTCTCTATAGCGCCTTTTGCAGGCGCGCTGCTGGCTGTGGCGCTGCTGGGCGATCCCGTAACGCTGCCGTTGTTGCTGGGAGGTGTGCTGATGGCTATCGGCGTTGCCCTGCATCTGACCGAGCAGCACAGCCACACCCATACCCACGAGCCGCTGTTCCACGACCACGATCACAGCCACCGCGATGTCAACGGACAGGGTGGCGATGTGCACCACGCCCACTCGCATGCAGAGCCAGTGGCAGCAGGCGCGACCCACCAGCACCCGCACCAGCATGCGTCCCTGGCGCATACCCATGCGCATTTTCCGGATGCGCATCACCGGCATTGGCATTGAGCAAGGCAACGCTCAATCTCGCAGCCTTGCCCTTTCCTGGCAGCGCAAAAGGGCGAAAGTAGTCGCACTCACTTTCGCGATTGCCGAAGAAAATAAACCGTGACACTGGCAATGTGCGCTTCTGCACAGACTGATTCCTTGGCACCGGATACTGTTGACCGATGAACGCTGACTTGCCGTTGCCACACCCCGGTGCACCCGTAGCGTCAACTATCAGTACTGCCGACGCACTCAACCGTGCCTGCTTTTGCTTCAGCCCGGACCAAGACGCGCTGGCGCAAGCGCTTGATTCGGAAATTGGCCAACCGGGTCTGTCATTGATGGTTCGCGAGCGATGCCCATACCTGTTCGCGGCACAGCCCGTTTTCGTCGCGACGACGCAGTTGCAGCGCATGGCGCAGGTGATGCAGGAGATTGAGTCCTCAACTGCGCCCAAGGCAATACGCCTAACTACGAAAGCGCGAAGTACCAAAATCAGGTACGTGATTTACGCGGGTCTATGCGACGCTGTTCTGGCGCAAGCAGAACTTGCCCACCCTGTTG
>JAYVNK010000142.1:0-5586 GCA_043758475.1 Comamonadaceae bacterium
GTAACTCTTGAGCCGCGCAAAATCAACCTGCTTGTCCAGAAAATCCTTCAATGGGTTGATGTCCAGTGGGTTGCTCTGGTAAGGCGACACGGAACGCGCCCAAAAACTGGTCATGGCGTCGGTCCACAACTGGCTGGGCGAGTTGTCTGCGCCAGGCCCGCCAAAGCCACCCAGGCCACCAAAGCCGCCAAAAAGAATGTCAAACGGCGCGCGCTGGGCCTGTGAAATGGACGAGCCCAAGGCACCCATGTTCACAATGCCATTCCAGAAGCCCGCCAGGGATTCGCGCGCCGCCTCGCGCGAGTCTGCCTTGGGCTTGCCCTCGCTCACGGCAAAACCATGCGCCAGCGCCACCGCATTCATGGCCCCGGCGCTGGTGCCGCTGATGCCATCAAAGCTCACTCGGCCGTCTTCGAGCAGTGCGTCCAGCACGCCCCAAGTAAAGGCGCCGTGTGAACCGCCCCCTTGCAGGGCCAAGTTGACGCGCGGGCGGGCTGTGCCGGAATCGCCAGATGCGGTTGGAGCAGGTTGTTGTTTCATGACTTGAGCGTATCAAAAATGTCCCCGACTAGAATTCTGCGGATGATGAACCATCTTCCAGGCCAGCCAGAAACCGTCCGCGCGCGGGTGCGGCATGGATGAAAACGCCGCGCGCCAGGTGATGCTGGTCCGGGCTATTGAAAGCACCGACACCGCGCGCCAGATTTTGAGTGAAAAGGACCGCACCTACGCCAGCCAAAGTGCGCAGTCGCTGGCAGAGTGGGATGCGTCGTCCAGCAAGTCGGCTGTCACGCCCGCGCTATTTCTGCAAAAGC
This sequence comes from Comamonadaceae bacterium, assembly GCA_043758475.1. Lineage (GTDB taxonomy): Bacteria > Pseudomonadota > Gammaproteobacteria > Burkholderiales > Burkholderiaceae_C > JANYCG01. The sequence goes on from JAYVNK010000142.1 coordinate 816, forward strand.
GCGCCGGGCTGATCCTCCAGCGGATACAAGAGCGCACACCGTCGTTTGGCACCCTCACTGCCCGCAAAAACTGGCTGCACAGTCTGGCCAACGCGCTGCCCGTGATTGCGCTGCTGTCGGGCGTTTTGACGGATCGCATCAGTGATCCGCACCGGGTGGATTTGCTGTCGGCGCCGCTGCTGCTGGTCATCGGGTGGAACCTTGCGGTCTACGCCTTGCTGCTGTTCTGGTGGCTTGCTGCTGCGGCGTCTTCGCCTGCGTCTGTTTCTACGTCTGGGGCCCATCCTGCGCGACGGGGGTGGACGGCCCGCTTGTCAAGCGTTGGGTCTGCCATGCCCGCCAAGCTGCCGCAACCGCTGGCAGCCGCCGTGTCGGCATTTGCTGTGGACTGGCTGGCTGCCAGCGCGCCCTTGACGCAGGCCCGCATCCAGCGCGCCATCCACTTCAGCGCGGCCGCGTTTGCGCTGGGCGCCGTTGTTTCACTGTATGTTCGCGGGCTGATGTCGCAATACCAGGCGGGATGGGAAAGCACTTTTCTGAATGCGCAGCAGGTGCACGCCGCTCTGTCCATGCTGTTCTTGCCGGCCATGTCGGTGTTTCAACTGCCCGGCTTCTCTTTGGCACAGGTGCAGGCACTGGAATTGCCGCAGTCGGGCGCCGTGAGTGCGGGCGCGCAATGGGTTCACCTGTATGGCGCGACGCTGCTGCTGCTGGTCATCCTGCCGCGTCTGGTACTTGCCGGTGCCGCACGGTGGAAAGAAACAAAACTGTCCACCCACTTTCCCATCGATCTGCGGCATCTGTATTTTCGCAAACTCACGCAAAACATCGGTCCTGCCGGGCCCGCCGTGCTGCGCGTGTTCCCCTACAGCTTTACCCTGGATGAAGACCGCGACAAGGGCCTCAACACCATCGCCAGACTGCTGCTGGGCGAGCGGGCCAGCGTCATGCTGCGGCCATCGACCGGCTACGGGCAAGCGCCCGCAGGTGTGCCGGACGTCAGCACTGCGGACAACCCGGACGTGGGCCACACCGTCATTCTGTTCAACTTGAATGCCACACCAGAGCAGGAAAACCATGGTGCATTTCTGGACCACTTTGTGCAACTGGGCGTGCCCAGCTTTTCAGTGCTGATTGACGAGTCGGGCTACCTGGAACGCATGGGCGCGCAGGCCGCAGGCGCTGCCAGAATGCAGGAGCGAATTGCGCTGTGGCGTAACTTCTGCGCGCGGCACAAAGCAAAGGCCATCGTCGTCAATCTGCTGCACCCAGAGGCGCGCCAGCACGAGCTTGAGCGCGACTTCGCAACATCTGCCGTCGCCCCATGAGCGCCCCGCCCGTGCAAATCCAGTTGGCCCTGATCTCCCACACCAATGCGGGCAAAACAACGCTGGCGCGGACGCTGCTGGGCTTTGACGTGGGCGAGGTGCGCGATGCGCCGCACGTGACCACAGCGCCCGAGTTGCACACGCTGTTGACAACCCCTTCTGGCGACGTGCTGCAACTGTGGGACACGCCCGGCTTTGGCGACTCGGTTCGACTGGTCAAACGGCTGCGCATGGCCGACAACCCGATTGGCTGGTTTCTGCGCGAGGTGATTGACAGATACGGCGACCGCGCTTTCTGGCTGAGCCAACAGGCCTTGCGCGCCGCACGGGACGCGGCTGACGTGGTGCTGTACCTGGTCAATTCATCCGAAGACCCGCACGACGCCGGTTATCTGCTGCCTGAGATGAAGGTTCTTCAGTGGCTCGGCAAGCCGGTGGTGATTTTGCTGAACCAGACCGGCACGCCACGCCCGTTCGCCCAGGAGCAGGCGGAGCAAGCCCGCTGGCACTACCACTTTGCCGACTTCCCGGTGGTCAAAGTGGTTCTTGCGCTGGATGCTTTTGCCCGCTGCTGGGTGCATGAGCGGGTGTTCTACCAGGCGGTCGGCCCGCTGGTGCCAGTGGATAAAAAGGACGCCTATGCGCGGCTTTTGCAAGTCTGGGAACAAGCCCACAACGCGCGCTTCACAGCGTCAATGCAGGTCATTGCAGACCAGATTGCCGTGGCAGCCCATGACAGCGAGCCCATGGAGCCTGCTGGCAAAGCGGTTTTCGACACGCTACTGGGGGCTGTGGGCCTGGGCCAGCAGCGCGCGCAAAAGCGCCAGGACAAGGCCTGGCACGCGCTGCTCAAACGCCAGACCGATGGCGTTTTGAAGGCCACGGCAGAACTGCTCAAGCTGCATCGCCTTGACGCCGGCGAGGCGGCAAAAATAAACGAACGGGTGCAGCAGGGTTTTGTGGTGCGTGCGCCCATTGACACCGCCCAAGCCGGCTTGCTGGGCGCCGCCATCTCAGGGGCCGCCACCGGCTTGTCGGCCGACCTGCTGGCCGGCGGCCTGACCTTTGGCGCAGGCGCACTGGTGGGCGGCTTGATTGGCGCATTGACGTTCTCCGGCGCTGCCTGGGCTTTCAACACCAGCACGGACCGGGACCAGTCCAGTTTGCATTTTTCGCATGACTTTTTGCGTACCCAACTGGTGGCCGGCCTGCTGCGCTACTTGGCCGTCACGCACTTTGGCCGGGGGCGCGGAAGATTCGTGGAAATGGAAGCCCCGGGGTTCTGGCAAAGGGAGGTTGAAGACGCGATGCTGGCGCATCAGGTTGCCTTGGCAGAAGCGTTTCGCAGGCTGGATGCAAAAGGCAGCCCTGAGGAGTCCACCGCAGCCCTGGCGACCGCGCTGACGCAAATAGCAACGCAGGTGTTCTCCCGGCTCTACCCGAAGTGACGGTAGGCGACCCGGCTGGCATCGACCTCAACGCTGGTACGAAATTTTACGAATCTGTCACAGTTTGAGGGTACATTGGCGTTTGAATGGGCGCCCGGAGGGTGCGTTCGTTTTGCGGTCTGATGCGGCCCGACTGGCCCCAAGCACAGCCTTATTTTTTATGACACGTGGAGAATCAACATGGGCATGTTCAGTTTTATCAAGGAAGCCGGCCAAAAGCTGTTTGGTCACAAGGAAATCGAAACCGCAGCGGCGGCGGCGGCTGCTGAGGGCGCAGCACAGGCCAAGCTGGACGAGCTCAACACTGCGGCGGCAAAAGGCATCGAGACCTACATTGAAAGCCAGAACCTGGGCATCTCGGGGCTGGCTGTGTCTTTCGACGGTGCTACCGGTTCGGTCACTGTGGAAGGCCAGGCGCCCAGCCAGGACGCCAGCGAAAAGGTGGCCCTGTGCTGCGGCAATGTGGGCGGTGTGCAGAACGTCAACAACCTGTTGGCGGTGTCCGAGCCCGCTGACGAATCTCAGTACCACGACGTGGTGAGCGGTGATACGCTGTCGAAAATTGCGAAAGAATACTACGGCGATGCCAGCAAGTACCCGGCGATTTTTGAGGCCAACAAGCCGATGCTGAGCCACCCGGACAAAATCTACCCAGGCCAGAAGCTGCGCATCCCGGCCGAAGCCTGATCAGGCCCCGGTACTACGGATCTGAAGGGTCGGTGTCAGGGAATCAACCCCAGCGCATGCATGTAGCTGGGGCTGACCATCAAATCGTCCCACTGTGGGGCTGGCGTGGCGGGCAATAGCGCCAGGCGACGCTCTTCACTCAGGTCTTGCGGCAGCCATTCATTTTTGAGCTGCGCTACGGTCAGGCCGCTGATGAGTCCATCCAGCGCCTTGCCAGCGTCATCAGACTGGTTGCACAGCAAAACCATGTCGCACCCCGCATTAAGTGCCACGACGGCCGCTTGCGCATAGCTCACCTCCTGGCCATCAATCAAACGGGCCCCTGCCATGGAGAGGTCGTCGCTGAAAATTGCGCCGCCAAATCCGAGCTGCCCACGCAGAATGTCGTTGAGCCATTTTGACGAGAAGCCTGCCGGGCGTGCATCCACCTTGGGGTAGACCACGTGGGCCGGCATGACGCTGGCCAGCGTGGTGTTGAGCCATTCGTAAGGCGCGGCGTCGTCAGCCAGAATGGCTTTGAGGCTGCGCTTGTCCACGGGAATTTCGGTATGGGAGTCGGCCCTCACAAAGCCGTGGCCGGGAAAGTGCTTGCCGCAGTTGGCCATGCCGCTCTGCAACAGGCCGTGCAACAGGCTTTTGGCCAGCAAGGTGACGACGCGCGGGTCGCGGTGGAAGGCCCGGTCGCCAATCACGCCGCTGCGGGAAGCGCCGGGCCGCCCCAAGCGCACCACGCCCCCCCGGGGGGCAGGAAGCGTTTGCGCTTCCGTGGGGGCCACAGTGTCGTGGTCAAGGTCCAAAACAGGGGTGAAGCTCAAGTCCACACCACAGGCACGCAGCTCGGTGCCAAGCACGTAGCCGCAGGCGGTGGCCGCGTTGCTGGCAAGCATGGCCCCCGAGCCCTGGCTAGCCTTGCCGTCCTGCATCCACATCTCACCCAACGCGCGCATGGGTGGCAGATGTGTGAAACCATCCGTCTTGAAGCGCTGCACGCGGCCGCCTTCATGGTCGACGCAGATCAGCAAATCCGGGCGCACGCTCTTGATATCGCGGCACAGCCGGGTGAGCTGCTCGCGGCTCTGCCAGTTGCGCGCAAACAGAATCATGCCGCCCACCAGCGGGTGCTTCAGGCGCTGGCGGTCCATCTTGGTAAGGGTCAATCCGGCAACGTCGATGATGAGGGGAGCGTGTTGGGTCATGGAAATCCAAAAAAATATTTGCTACTTATTTTACAGCTAACTATGCATACAGGACGGGGGCTAAAGGCCTGTTATATGCCTCAACGACACCAAAACTGGCAGCGTAGTCGGT
>JAYVNK010000143.1:0-5584 GCA_043758475.1 Comamonadaceae bacterium
AGTCACCTTAAAACAGTCATGTCAATTTCGCGAATCCAGCATTTCCTTGGCATGGGCCAGCGTGGTGCCCAGCAGCCGCTCGCCGCCCAGCATGCGGGCAATCTCGCCCACGCGCTGCTCGCCCTGAACGCCCGCCACGGTGCTCAAGGTTGCGCCATTCTTCAACTGCTTGGCCACCACCAGATGGTGGTCCGCACACGCGGCCACCTGTGGCAGGTGAGTGACAGCCAGTACCTGGCGGTCATGTCCGAGCTGTTTCATCAGGCGGCCCACGGTTTCAGCGACTGCCCCGCCAACCCCGGCGTCCACCTCGTCAAATATCAGCGTCTGGGCCGTACCCAACTGGCTGGTTGTAACCGCGATGGCCAACGCCATGCGCGACAGCTCGCCGCCAGAGGCCACCTTGTTGACAGGCCGGGGCGTGCTGCCAGCGTGGCCAGCCACCAGAAAGCTGACGTCCTCCAGCCCGGTTTGCATGGGTTGGGCTGCGGCGCTCAGGGCCACCTCAAACAGGCCGCCTTGCATGCCCAGCCCCTGCATGGCCTGGGTGATGGCTTTGGCCAGCAGGGGCGCTGCCTTGGCGCGCGCCTTGGAGATGTCCTTGGCCTGGGCCATGTAGGTGGCCTGCGCTATTTTTGCGGCGGCCTCCAGGCCTTCAAGATCTGCGCTTGCGTTCAGGCGAACCAGCTCCGCTCGCCAGCCGGCCAGCAGGTCTGCAAGATCGGCCGGCGCGCGCTTGTAGCGGCGCGCGAGCGACATCCACAGCGCCATGCGTTCGTCCAGTTCACCCAGGCGCTGCGGGTCCAGGTCGGTCTTGCGCAGGTAGCTGCGCAGCGAATGAATGGCGTCTTCCACCTGCGCCACGCTGGAAGTTAAAACTTCTTTTAGCTCTTTGAAATAGGGCTCAATGTGCTCCTGATTTTGCAGCTTTTGCAGTGCTGCACCCAGTTGGCTCAAAGCGCCCGCCTCTTCACCGTCCAGCGCTTGCAGGGCGTCCTGTGCGCTGTCCATCAGTGCCTGCGCGTGGGACAGGCGGCTGTGGTCTGAGTTGAGTTCCGCCCATTCGTCCGGCTTGGGTGCCAGTTTGTCGACCTCGCCAATCTGCCAGGCCAGGCGTTCGCGTTCGCGTTGCAACGAGTCTTGCGCTGCCTGGGCACTGGCAAGCGCCGCCTGGGCCGCACGCCATTGTTGCCACAGGCCCGCCAGGGCGACCGTGCTGACCCGCGCATAGGCATCCAGCAGGGCGCGGACCGCGTCAGGGCGGGTCAGGCTTTGCCAGGCGTGCTGGCCGTGGATGTCCAATAACTGTTCACCAATTTCGCGCAACTGCGTCGCGGTGGCCGGACTGCCATTGATCCAGGCCCGGCTTTTGCCGGCCATGTCCACCGTGCGGCGAAGCAAGAGGCTGTTGGACTGGCCATCACCTGCATCAAAACCGCCAGTGCTGAGCCAGCCAGCCAGCGCAGGGGTCGAGTCAAACTCGGCGCTGACTTCGGTGCGATTGGCCCCTTCGCGGATCACGCCAGGGTCAGCCCGCGCGCCAGTGACCAGCTGCAAGGCATCAATCAGGATCGACTTGCCCGCGCCTGTCTCACCCGTTAACACCGTGAAGCCGCTGGCCAGTTCGAGCTCAAGCTCGCTGACGATGACGAAATCCCTCAGAACGATTCGCTTAAGCGCCATCAGGCCACCCCCTCATTCCAGTGCAGTTTCTGGCGCAGCGTGTCAAAGTAGGTCCAGCCCCTGGGGTGCAAAAAGCGGACATGGTGCTGCGAGCGCGTGACGCTGATGCGGTCGCCGTGCAGCAGCGACGCCAGCGACTGCATGTCAAAATTGGCGCTGGCGTCCCTGCCCGCTACTACTTCAATAGCTATCTCTGAAGCATTGGCAAGGACAATCGACCTGTTTGACAGCGTATGCGGGGCAATGGGCACCAGCACCCAGCCCGGAATCGAGGGGTGCAGCAGCGGGCCGCCGGCCGACAGCGCATAGGCGGTGGAACCCGTGGGTGTGGCAATGATCAGGCCGTCACAGCGCTGGTTCGCCACAAAATGGCCATCCACCTCCACCCGCAGCTCCACCATGCCGGATGTTGCGCCCCGGTTGACCACCACGTCATTCATGGCCAGGGCGTCAAACACGCAGCGGCCATCGCGCATGACTTTGGCATGCATCAGGCTGCGATGGTCTTCCTCGTGCTCCCCGCGCAACATCGGCCCCAGCGTCTTCTGGTAGCCCTCATAGGGAATGTCGGTGATGAAGCCCAGCCGACCCTGGTTGATGCCGATGAGCGGCACGCCGAATCGCGCCAGCTGACGGCCAATGCCCAGCATGGTGCCGTCGCCGCCTACCACCAGCCCCAGGTCGCATTGCGCGCCGATGGCCTGAACGTCCAGCAATGGATAACCCGTGATGCCCATGTTGGCCGCCGTGTCAGCCTCGAATGCAACGTCGCAACCCTGTGCGCTCAGAAAATGCGCAATGTCCTCCAGGGCCTGCCGCGCCGAGGCACCCGCTGCGCCTGTGGCGACCGCCTGGTATTTGCCAATCAGCGCAACGTGCCGGAATTTGGATCTCATTTGCAAATTACATCACTAAAATGACCAAATGCTGGATGATCGTGCCAAATTGTTGTTGAAAGCGCTGGTCGAACGCTACATTGCCGACGGGCAGCCTGTCGGCTCGCGCACGCTGTCGCGCGCCTCGGGGCTTGAATTGTCGCCCGCCACCATCCGCAACGTCATGTCAGACCTGGAAGAGTTGGGGCTGATCGTGAGCCCGCACACCTCGGCCGGGCGCATTCCCACCGCACGCGGTTACCGCCTGTTTGTGGACACCATGCTGACGGTGCGCCAGGGCCAGTTTGCGACGCAGAGCCTGGCCCCTGACCAGCCGCAAAAAGTGATTTCCAACGCGGCCAACCTGCTGTCCAGCCTGTCGCAGTTTGTGGGCGTGGTGATTGCTCCGCGCCGCTCGTCGGTGTTCCGGCAGATCGAGTTTTTAAGGCTGTCCGAGCGCCGCCTGCTGGTCATCATCGTCTCGCCCGACGGCGACGTGCAAAACCGCGTGATCTTCACCGAGGTGGACTACACCCAGGCCAATCTGATGGAAGCCGCCAACTACCTCAACTCCCACTACGTCGGCCTGGCGCTTGAAGAAGTGCGAGCGCGGCTGCAAAACGAGGTCGAGACGCTGCAAAGCGAGATTGCCAGCCTGATGCAGGCGGCAGTCACGGTCAGCTCAGAAGCCATTGCCGAGACTAAGGACGAGGTCGTCATCTCGGGCGAGCGCAACCTGCTGGCCGTCACGGATTTTTCCAGCGACATGGGCCACCTGCGCCGGGCGTTTGAGCTGTTTGAGCAAAAAGCCCAACTCATGCGCCTGCTGGACATTGCCGGCCAGGCCGAAGGCGTGCGGATCTTCATTGGCGGCGAAAGCCAGGTGGTGCCGTTTGAAGACCTGTCCATCGTCAGCGCCCCCTATGAGGTAGACGGCCAGATCGTCGGCACCCTGGGCGTCATCGGCCCCACCCGCATGCCCTATGACCGCATGATCCAGATTGTGGACATCACGTCCAAGCTGGTGACTAATGCGCTGAGCCATCACAAGTAGGCCTCGCGCAATCCTTGCGCCCAATACAGCAACGGGCGGCCCGTACAATCCCGGCTTGAGTGGGCCGTTAGCTCAGTTGGTTAGAGCAGAGGACTCATAATCCTTTGGTCGTAGGTTCAATTCCTACACGGCCTACCATTTTTGCTCCATGTCCAGCCATCACCTTCCTGCCGGGCGCACCCTCGTCATCGTCGGCTTGATCGGTGCGTGTCTGGTTGCTGCGCTGCTCGCGATGCTGCACCCGCAGGGCAGGCTGCGGGCGCCGGGCCTTGCCAGCGCGCAGGCTGCCGAGCCACGGCGCTGCGCACCAGGCCCGAATGCCACCGGCGCGCCCCGCAATATCGAGCAAGTGGCCGACCTGATCAACTCGCTGCCCAAGTCGGTCACGGTGGCCTGCTTCGTTGAAAGCCTTGATGCGCCGCTGAAGGTCTTCGCCTCGAACAGCGTGGCAAGCTTGCAGCAATCAACCGGGCCCGAGGATCCTCGGTGGTTCATCTTCAGCCTGCCGCTGAAGATGTCGGTTACGTCCGACGGTCCTGGCGCGAACCTGCTCGAAATGGGCGTGCTGCAACCCGGCAACCGGCGCGCGCTGCTGGGCGAGCTGCGCATGCCGATACAGGCCGAAATCAGGCATGCGCTGCCCTACGACCGCATTCTCGAAGACGTCGGTACTTCCTGCGGTTTCTTCTGCCACCAGAACGAGGAGCGCGACCCGCGCATCCACTTTGCACAGGCGTTCCTGTCAAAGTCCATCCGGGCCTCGCCGGACTCCGAAGTGACGCTCGACGCCGTGCGCGGCATGCTTTCGCGCTGCCAGTCGCCAAGCGCAAGCCCGCGCTGCGAGCTGTTGCACGCGTTGCTGGTGACGGGGCGCGGGCAACGCGAGGACTTTCCGGCCGAGATGCCGGTCGGCTTTTGACAGAATGGTCGCTGCCAATCCCTCGGGGAATCCCTCGCGCAATCCGTCGGGCAATCCCTCGGGCAATCCCCCAATGCAAAGTTTCTCCACCCCGGCTATGCTGCGTTTTTTGGAGAAAAAACATGCCCCGCCAAACCGCGCAAGATTTCGACCAGGAACTGCTGATTCTTTTTGATGCCTACGTGCATGGTGTGATCGACCGGCGGGGCTTTCTGGAGCGGGCGCAGAAGTTTGCGGTGGGCGGCCTCACGGCTGTGGGCTTGCTGGCCGCACTAAGCCCCAACTTCGCACTGGCGCAGGTGGTGCCCAAAAACGACCCGCGCATCAAGACCGAGATGCTGGACTACGCCTCGCCCAGTGGCTATGGCGCGATGAAAGGCTACCTAGCCCGCCCTTCGAGCGTCAATGGCAAGCTGCCCGGCGTTCTGGTGGTGCATGAAAACCGGGGCCTGAACCCGCACATTGAAGACATTGCACGCCGGCTCGCGTTAGACGGCTACATGGCCTTTGCCCCGGATGCACTCACGCCCCTGGGTGGCTATCCCGGCGACGAAGACAAAGCCCGCGAGCTGTTCCCCAAGCTGGACCAGGCCAAGACGCGGGAAGATTTTGTCACTGCGGCCAATCTGCTGAAAACCCGTGCCGACTGCACCGGCAAGATGGGTGTGGTGGGCTTTTGCTACGGCGGCGGCATGGCCCACACGCTGGCCGTGCGCCTGCCTGATCTGGCCGCAGCCGTGCCGTTTTATGGCAACCACCCGGCGGCTGAAGATGCAGGCAAGGTCAAGGCACCCCTGTTGATTCATTTTGCCGGCGTGGATGAGCGCATCAACTCGGCTTGGCCTGCCTATGAAGCCTCGTTAAAGGCCGCAGGTGCACGTTACACCGCGCACACCTACGCGGGGACCCAGCACGGCTTCAACAACGACACGACGCCCCGGTTTGATGCGCCAGCAGCCAGACTGGCGTGGGACAGAACCATGGCTTTCTTCAATCAGACTTTGAAAGCCTGAAAAGCCTGGGTATCGCCCGACAGGGTGCCAAAAGGCGCAA
>JAYVNK010000144.1:0-5580 GCA_043758475.1 Comamonadaceae bacterium
GGACAGCAAGCTCAAAGTGCAGGCCGCCATTCAAGGCGACGCGGTCCGCGTAACGGGTGCCAAGCGTGACGATTTGCAGGCGGCTATGGCGCTGATCAAAAAAGACATTGCCGACATTCCCCTGAGCTTCAATAACTTTCGCGACTGACGCTCATGTCTCATCAGGATACGTCGCTTGCGGGCAAGTCGGGGCAACTTAACGGGCTTTACAAGCAGGCCCGCAATTTCCTGGTTGCAGGGGTCTTGGGCATCGGGCTGACAGGCTTGGCAAGCCTCGCTACGGCCCAGTCTGTGACTCTGGCGGGCATGCTGGGCGGAAAAGCGCTCGTCATCGTAGATGGCAGCCCTCCAAAAACCGTAGGCCCCGGCGAAACCCACCGTGGCGTCAAACTCATTGCCACACAGGGTGACAACGCCACGTTTGACATTGCCGGGAAGAAACTCAGCCTGCGCGTAGGGGATTCGCCGGCCAGCGTGGGCGCAACGGGTGCGGGCACGCCTTCGGGCGACAAAATTGTGATGACAGCGGGCAGCGGCGGGCATTTTGTGACCCAGGGCCTGATCAATGGCCGCACCGTTCAACTGGTTGTGGATACCGGTGCGACCGCAGTGAGCCTGAGCGTGCAGGACGCCGAACGCATCGGGCTCAAGTACAAGGCTGGCGAGCCTGTGCGCATGTCCACCGCCAATGGAACCACCATCGGCTGGCGCATCAAGCTTGATTCCATGCGCGTCGGCGATGTGGATGTCTACAACGTTGACGCAGTGGTCACACCTGGCTCAATGCCGTTTGTGCTGCTGGGCAACAGTTTTTTGACACGGTTTCAAATGACGCGAACCAGTGACCAGATGGTGCTGGTCAAGCGTTATTGAGTTGACTGCGAATGTAATAATGCAGAGGTGCTCCCCATGACTGATATTTACCCCATCGCCCCGTTGCCGTGACCGTCCAGAGCGAAAACGAATACGAAGACCTGCTGGGCCTGTGGTCCGATCTGGAGGCGGGCTTGGGCATCATTCTGGGCAGCCCCAACAGCATCCAGGAATTTGAGCAGCGGGTCTGGCAATACGACCGGTGGATGCAGACGCTGCTTGCGCGCGACGCAGACGTCGGGCTTTACCTGCTGTTCCAGCTGGCGACCAATTCGCCAGTGGGCTACAGCGCATCGCACGCCCTGGTCAGCGCTGTTTTATGCCACCTTATCGCGGTTGAACTGAAGCTGGAAGTCAAGGAGCGCGACAGCCTGGTTCACGCCGCGTTGACCATGAACATCGCCATGACCGCCATGCAGGACCAGCTGGCCGGCCAGGTTGAGAAACCCTCAGCCCGGCAGATGGAAGCCATCCAGAGCCACTCTGTCAACGGTGGGTTGATGCTGGTCAACCTGCACGTGACCGACCGGCTTTGGCTGGACATTGTGTCCATGCACCATGACGAACGCACCGACAAAGGCCAGTTGCGGTTGATGCCGCCGGCAAACCGTTTGGCCCGCATCCTGCGCATGGTGGACCGGTACGCCGCAATGATCAGCCCGCGCAAGTCACGGGCAGGACGCAGCGCGACTGACTCGGTGCGCTCCATCATCACCAACTCGAATGAGCAAAACGATGAAGTGGGCCGTGCGCTGGTTCGCGCTGTGGGACTGTGCCCGCCAGGCACTTACGTCAGGCTGGACAACGGCGAAGTGGCCGTGGTGATGCGGCGGTCTGCCAAACCCAACCTGCCGCACGTTGCCATTGTGATCAATGACGCCGGTGGGCTGGTGGCCCAGCCGCTCTTGCACCGCACGGCGGACAACAGTCCAAAAATTCAGGCGGCACTTGCGGCGTCTGCGGTGCGCGTGCGGCTGAACCACCATCTGATCCTGCAGCTCGGCGCCTACGCCGGGCGGTAGCTTCAAGCGGTTAGCCCTTGATCTTTCTGCTTGACTTGGCCTTGGGTTTGCCCAGCCTCGATTCGGTCCCCTTGATCAGTCGCGTGATGTTGGCCGCATGCCGCCAGATCAACAGCAGCGACATGACCGAGATCGCCAGCAAAACACTTTTGTCCAAGTACCAGGCGAGCCCGTTGCCAAACACGTAGTACACAGGTGCGAAAACGGCGGCCACCAGAGACGCCAGCGACGAGTACCGGAAAAAGTACGCAATGATCAGCCACGACGCCGCAGTGGCCAGCCCCAGCACGCCGCTGATTCCCAGCAGCACGCCCAATGCGGTGGCCACGCCCTTGCCACCCTGAAACCTGAAAAATACCGGGAAAAGATGACCAACAAAGGCGGCCAGACCCACCATGGCCAGTGTGCCGTCTTCCAGTCCGTAAGGTTTTCCGAAATACTTGACAAGCACCACCGGCAGCCAGCCCTTCAGGGCATCCAGCAACAAGGTGACCACAGCAGCTGTTTTGCTGCCTGACCGCAGCACGTTGGTGGCGCCTGGGTTTTTGCTGCCGTAGGTGCGGGGGTCGTTGAGTCCCATCACGCGGCTGACGATTACGGCAAATGACAGCGAGCCGACAAAGTAACCCAAAAGGGTGGCTGCAATGGGAAGGAGGTTTTGAAAAGCGGGTTGCATCGGGGCAAAATGGGTGTCGCATCACTATACCTGCTTGGAAATTGGGAGATAACTTTTGCCAGACGCATTCATTCTCACACTGTCCTGCCCCGACCGGCCCGGCATTGTCCATGCCGTGACGGGTTTTCTGAAGGAACGGGAGGCCAACATCACCGAGGCAGCCCAGTACAACGACCAGAGCACCGGCCTGTTTTTCATGCGCATTCGCTTTGACTGCCCAGACGGAACGCTGGCCAGCACCCTGCGCGAACAATTCATGCCACTGGCCGGGCCGATGCAGATGGCCTGGGGTTTGCATTGCGCCCAGGACCGCGTGCCGACCATCATCATGGTGAGCAAGCTTGGGCACTGCCTCAACGATTTGCTGTTCCGCTACCGATCGCACCTGCTGCCGCTGGACATCCGCGCCATCGTGTCCAACCACCGTGACTATTACCAGCTTGCGGCTTCGTACAACATTCCGTTCCACCACGTGCCGGTGGCACCCGGCAACAAGCCGCAGGCCGAGGCACGGCTGCTGGAACTTGTGAACGAAGAGAAGGCTGAACTGGTGGTGCTGGCGCGCTACATGCAGGTGCTGTCCAACGACTTGTGCCGTGCGCTGGAGGGGCGCGCGATCAACATCCACCACTCATTTCTGCCGAGTTTCAAGGGCGCCAAACCGTACCAGCAAGCATTTGACAGGGGCGTAAAAACCATCGGTGCCACCGCACACTATGTGACGGCTGATCTGGACGAAGGCCCCATCATCGAGCAGGGCACGGCACGCGCCGACCACGCCATGGATGTGGCGCAGCTCACGGCCATGGGGCGTGATGTGGAAAGCTCGGTGCTGGCACGCGCCGTGGTTTGGCACGCTGAACGGCGGGTCTTGCTCAACGGCCACAAAACCGTGATTTTCAAGTGAATGCTATATATTTCATTGCTAACTATGAACACAGGACAAGGGCTACAGCCAGTTTTTACCTATTTTTTTCACGAAATTGTCTGGTAGTACAGATTCTGCGGGTGTCTAGCCTGCGCAAAGAAGAACCAGCGTTCGGCCAGCAGGCCAGGTGCCTGCACGATGGCCGCCAGCACCCAGGGCATAACCGACTGGCTGGCCACGCCCCATAGCAATGGCAGCGCAGGGAGCAAAAACGTGAGCACCTGGAAACCTGCTTTGACATTCTTAAGCGTAGCCTGCTTCGCACCATGAAAAAACTCCCGCGTGTTGAAAGCGCCTGCCGACATGCCCATGGATTTTTGAGCGCGCTTCGCCGGCCCGCGCAGCCAAAGCGCATCCCAGCACCAGGCCAGACGACAAACCGATAAGCGTGAAATTCACAACCGTCAGCGGGTGCGCCCACTCTTCAATGAAGCGCAGGCAGGCATAGATCATGGCAGTGCAATACCAAAGCGCCACCGCACCCAACAGCATCAGTGCGGGCAAGGCTTTGGCCCACGGTGCGCTGACACCCATCTGCAAGGCCAGCCACCAGATGGCGACCAGCCCAATAAACGCGGGCAGCACAATGACCTCCCGCGACATCCCCGACGTGCGCCACATCAGCACCGCCCGCCAGGCCTGCATCTTGCGGCCCAGGTGCAAAAAGGAGGCCGCCAGCAGCACCTCTGCCAGCCCCAGAGCCATCAGTAGAAAGCCGGGTACCATGCCAACCCCGCTCAACACGGCCAAGGCCAATAGCACGATCAGCCCCTGCGCCGTTCCCGCCAGCGCCGTAAAAAACAGAATGGAAAACGCAGGATGCATGGCGTTCTAATTTCCCTTTGATGTCGCTTCGCAAGCGGTGCCAACACCCGTCATTGACGGTGTGATCTGCCCCGGTAAATACTGGTTGGCTGGCCGGGTGTCCCACTCGGGCATGAGCGAGTAACCACCGCGTTCACGAATCGCTTTAAAACCTCAGAGCTGGGGTCGTTAACGTCGCCAAACAGGCGGGCACCCGTGGGGCAAGCCTTTACGCACGCGGGTTTGCGGTCTTCCTTGGGCAACTGCCCATCGCAGATGCGGTCTACGCAGAGCGTGCACTTGGTCATCACCTGGCGTTCTTCATCCAGCTCCGGTGCGCCGTAGGGGCAGGCCCAGGCGCAGTATTTGCAGCCAATGCACTTGTCATAGTCCACCAGCACGATGCCGTCTTCCTTGCGCTTGTCGCTGGCGCCCGTGGGGCACACCGGCACGCAGGGTGGGTCTTCGCAGTGCAGGCAGGTTTTTGGGGAGGTGGACGGTGTCGGTTTGGGGATAACTGCCCGCCTCGTAGGTTTGCACGCGGTTGAAGAAGGTGCCGGTCGGGTTGGCGCCATAGGGTCGTTCGTCAACCAATGGGCCCGCGCTGCCTGAGGTGTTCCACTGTTTGCAGGATGTGACGCAGGCATGACAGCCGACGCGCACGTTCAGGTCGATCACCAGCGCCAGTTGAATGGCCAATGTGTCGCCTTGCTCGGCGCGAACGCGCTGCGGCTGATTTGGCGCAGATTGTCGTGGCACCGCCGCAGGTGCCTGAGCCACCGCGTTTTGCTGCAACAGGTGTTTGAGCCACTGAATCATCATTTCCTGCGCCCCGCAAAGTCGGTCAGCACCGAGACTGCTTTGCCCAAAACGCCGGGGGCCGCTGGCATGCTGGCGATTTGGGGGAAAGTTTCCTGAGGATCTTCAGGTTGAGCCGGGTAGATACGCTTTCAAATCTGTGCCACCTTCTTCCAGCGGCGCATACCAGAACGGCAGCGGGTCAAAGTAGGTGTTGATGCGGTCGCGCAATTCGTCGGGCGGCTGGCGGCCAGCGGTCTTGCCCTGCGCGGCCAGGCGAAAACTCTGCAAGGTGTCTGAGTACAGCGCCAGTTGCACCGGATCGTTCTTCTGCCGCCAGCCTTTTTCCTTCGCAAAGTCAAGGTGAGATCACTCGCCAGCCAGGGTGAATTGGTTCACCTGCAAATGTTGTTGTAAATCATCAGCGCCCCACGTCGCGCTGAACATCCCACCCCATACCCGGTATAAATCCGGCTATG
>JAYVNK010000145.1:0-5576 GCA_043758475.1 Comamonadaceae bacterium
CCGCACGTACGGTGGTGTGAGAGGGCTGAGGGGGTAACCCCTCACCCTACTCGATAGTATCCCTATAAATCTGGATTTTCGGGCGAATTGCGGCGTTGCGCCCAGAGGGGAGCACGGGGCCCCTCCCCCCTTTGCGTCGCAATCCTCACGTACCCGAAGTACATTCCGGTTGCTGCGCTCCGTGCCCTAGCACTTCATCCCGAGAATCCAGATTTATAGGGATACTCACTTGGCCTAAACTCGACCGCATGCTCTGGGTCAAATCACTCCACATCGTTTTCGTTACCAGCTGGTTCGCGGGCCTGTTTTACCTGCCCCGGATATTTGTCAATCTGGCGATGGTGCCGCCGCAGTCCATCGCAGAGCGTGAGCGGCTGCTGCTGATGGCCAACAAGCTCATGCGTTTTACCACCTTGCTGGCGCTGCCCGCGCTGGTGTTTGGGCTCTGGCTGTGGCTGGGGTATGGCATTGGCCGGGGGCCGGGCAATGGGTGGATGCATGCCAAGCTAGGCGTGGTGTTGCTGGTTCTGGGCTACCACCATGGGTGCAGCGGCCAGCTCAGGAAGCTCAGGCAGGGTGCCACGCCGCACAGCCACACCTGGTACCGCTGGTTCAATGAAATCCCGGTGCTGCTGCTGCTGTGCGCTGTCGTTCTGGTGATCGTCAAGCCATTTTGACCTGCTGACGCACTTGCGTGTGACGTTTCACCCTGGGGCCCATGCATAAAACGTCGGCATGGCCGCTGGCAGGGGTCTATCTTGGGCTGCTGGTCTACGCCAGTCTGTACCCGTTTGTGGAATGGCGCGACCAAGGTATTTTGCCTTTCGCCTTTCTCTGGCAGCCTTGGCCCAAGTACTGGACTGGTTTTGACGTTGCCATCAATGTGGTGGGCTACGCGCCATTCGGCTTCTTGTTGGCGGCAAGCGCACTGCGCAGCGGGCGCAGCAGGCACGCGCTTCTAATGGCCGCACTGGCGGCGGGCCTGGTGTCGCTGGTGATGGAGACGCTGCAAAGCTATTTGCCGTCGCGCGTTGCGTCCAATGTGGACTTTGCCTTGAATGCTCTGGGTGGCTGGCTCGGCGCAGCTCTGGCCACGTTGCTGGAGCGTGGGGGCGCGCTGGCCCACTGGGGCCGCATTCGGGAGCGCTGGTTTGTGGCGGACGCCCGGGGCGGGCTGGTCTTGCTGTGCCTGTGGCCTGTGGCGCTGCTGTTTCCGGCTGCGGTGCCGCTGGGGTTGGGGCAGGTGATGGAGCGGCTGGAGGCGGCGCTGGCGGGTGTGCTGCGGGACACGCCGTTTCTGCAATGGCTACCTGTGCGCGAGGTGGAACTACAGCCGCTGATTCCCGCCGCTGAACTGATCTGCGTGATGCTGGGCGCGCTGATTCCGTGCCTGCTGGGTTTCTGCATCATCCGTTCTGCGCCGCGCCGCGCGGTGTTTTCGCTGGGGGTGATTGCCACTGGCATAGCGGCAACGGCGCTGTCGTGGGCCTTGAGTTATGGGCCCGCCCACGCCTGGGGCTGGTTCGGGTTGTCGGCTCAGGCTGGCCTGGGTGCTGCCTTGTTTCTTGCCGTGGTGTTGCTGCCGCTGCCGCACCGGGTCTGCGCCGCGCTGGTGCTGCTGGGCGTTGGCATTTACCTTGCTGTACTCAACCAGGCGCCGACCAGCCCCTATTTTGCGTTGACGTTGCACACCTGGGAACAGGGCCGTTTCATCCGCTTTCACGGACTGGCGCAATGGCTGGGCTGGCTGTGGCCTTATGGCACTTTGGTGTATGTGCTGGCGCTGGTCTGGGGGCGGGACACAAAAAACTAAAATGCCGGGATGAATGAACCCAACGTCGAATCTTCCGAATCTTTTTACGCCCGGCACATTTTCTTTTGTCTCAACGAACGCAAAAACGGCGAAGCGTGCTGCGCCCAGCACCGCGCCCAGGAAGGATTTGACCGCTGCAAGTCGCAGGTCAAGGCGGTCGGCCTGTCTGGCCCCGGCAAAGTGCGGGTCAACAGGGCGGGCTGCCTGGACCGCTGCGCCGCCGGGCCGGTGGCGGTGGTTTACCCCGATGAGGTCTGGTACACCTACGTAGATGCGCACGATATTGACGAGATTGTGGAGTCGCACCTGAAAAATGGCAAAGTGGTGGAGCGTTTGCTGACGCCGCGCGGCGTGGGGCGATAGCGGCAGCTTCAAGGATCAGCAAAGGGCGATTTTGAACATCAAATTTGCCTCTAGCCCTCGTACAGTATGCATAAGTAGCTATTATATTAATAGCTTTTTCTGAATTTTAAAAGTCTGGCATCCGTACCTGCGGTGCCCTGAAACATGAAAACCCTATTTGTTGCGCTTGCCGCCGCGATCTGCTTCTCGGCAGGTGCGCAAACCCCCCAGCCGCCCGAGATCGCCGCGCGCTCTTACCTCCTGTTTGATGTCACGTCCAACCAGATGCTGGCCGAAAAAGACGTTGATTCCCCAGTGGAGCAGGCGTCTTTGACCAAACTGATGACGGCCTATCTGGTATTTGACGCCCTGCGCAGCAAGAAGATTGACCTCAAGCAGACCTTTCCCGTGAGTGAGCGCGCCTGGAAGATGCCCGGCTCCCGCATGTTCATTGACCCCAAGATGATGGTGCCGGTGGAAGACCTCATCAAGGGCATGATCGTGCAGTCAGGCAACGACGCCACCATGGCGTTGGCTGAAGGCGTGGGCGGCACGGCTGAGCGCTTTGTGCAACTGATGAACGAGCAGGCCAAGGTATTGGGCATGAAGGCGACCAGCTACAAAAACCCGGAAGGCCTGACCGAGCCCGGCCACACCACCACGGCGCGCGACCTGAGCACCCTGTCGGTCCGGCTGCTGCGCGACTTTCCCGAGTATTCGCATTACGACGCCATCAAAAAATACCACTATCCCGGCACCCCCGCCAGCAACGACAGCAACCGCAACCTGCTGCTGTTCCGCGACCCCACCGTCGATGGCCTGAAAACTGGCCACACGGATGCGGCCGGCTATTGCCTGATTGCAACTGCCAAGCGCGATGTGCCAGGCGCGGGCAGCCGACGTCTGCTGTCCATCGTGCTGGGTGCGACCAGCGAAAACGCGCGCGCCAACGAGTCACAAAAGCTGCTGAATTGGGGCTACACCGCGTTTGAGGCAGTCAAGCTGTTTGAGGCCAACCTCCCCGTGGTGACGCCAGCCGTCTGGAAAGGCACGGCACCCACAGTCAAGCTGGGCCGCACCCAGGCCATCATTGTCACCGTGCCCACCGGCAGTGCCGCCAAAGTCAAGACCCAAGTGATGCGCCCCGACCCGCTGGTCGCGCCTTTTGCCAAAGGGCAGCAGATTGGCACCTTGAAAGTCACTGTAGGTGAGCAATCACTGGCAGACGTGCCGCTGTTGGCGCTGGACGCGGTGGAGCAGGCCGGTTTTCTGGGGCGGGCCTGGGATTCTGTGCGTTTGTGGATCAAGTAGCGGGGCGAGCGGCGTTTAAGCGGGCCAAAATCCTGGGAGATGCCTGGCCAAGGCTTGGTCAATGCCCAGTTGAAGCAGCCCCAATCCGGCCAAAAAATTGCGCTCTGCCCCCTGACCTGATATAGTAGAAGGCTTTTCGGAATTTCCGAGGGGATGCACGTTTTCACGAAAAAAACGCGCCTGGATGATCGGGGGTGGGCTCAGGTTTCACCCAAACGATCAAAAATTCAAGCTCCACATCAAACGTTTAGGGACGTTTTTAACAATGCCAACCATCAACCAGCTAGTGCGTCAAGGCCGCGAGGTCGAGACCATCAAGTCGAAGAGTCCTGCCATGCAGAACTCTCCGCAGCGCCGCGGTGTGTGCACCCGTGTGTACACCACGACGCCCAAGAAGCCCAACTCCGCCTTGCGTAAAGTCGCCAAAGTGCGCTTGACCAACGGGTTTGAGGTCATCTCGTACATCGGCGGCGAAGGCCACAACCTGCAGGAACACAGCGTGGTGCTGGTTCGTGGCGGTCGTGTCAAGGACTTGCCTGGTGTGCGTTACCACATCGTGCGCGGTTCGCTCGACCTGCAAGGCGTGAAAGACCGCAAGCAGTCGCGCTCCAAGTACGGTGCGAAGAAACCCAAGGCTAAATAAGCCGAGGTTTTCTGAAAGTTAATTTATCAGGTGCTGTTTCCCCGCGTGGCGCGGTGAAAGAGCGTAGTGACCCGATTTTGGGTCGAGTAAGTGAGAGTTTGAATAGCTCTCGCGACCGCCGAACCGGCTGTCAACTGAAGCAATAAAAGGAAATAAAATGCCACGTCGTCGCGAAGTCCCTAAACGTGAAATCCTGCCGGACCCAAAATTCGGCAATGTCGAGCTGTCCAAATTCATGAACGTGATCATGGAAGGCGGCAAAAAAGCGATTGCTGAGCGCATCATTTACGGTGCCCTGGAGCAGATCGAGAAGAAAAACCCCGGCAAAGACCCGGTTGAAGCCTTTACCATGGCCATCAACAACGTCAAGCCCATGGTCGAGGTGAAATCCCGCCGCGTTGGCGGAGCGAACTACCAGGTGCCGGTTGAAGTGCGCCCGGTTCGCCGCTTGGCTTTGTCCATGCGCTGGATCAAGGAAGCCGCCCGCAAGCGCGGCGAAAAATCCATGGCACTGCGCTTGGCCAACGAATTGATGGAAGCCACCGAAGGCCGTGGCGGCGCGATGAAAAAGCGCGATGAAGTTCACCGCATGGCAGAGGCCAACAAGGCTTTCAGCCACTTCCGCTTCTAACAGCGGCGACGTAGCGGCTTTCATGCGTCGTTGCAGCCCCTTGCCGTGCTGTTAGCACTGCCTGCGGGGCTACGCCTAGTCTGAAAGCCGCTCGCTACGCCGGGTGCCGCATCACTCTTGAATGCAGAGTTTCCGGGGCCATTTGCAGTCGGCATTGAATTTTTATTGAGAGCAACCAAGGATATTTATCATGGCTCGCCATACTCCCATTGAGCGTTATCGCAACATTGGCATTTCAGCGCACATCGACGCTGGTAAAACCACGACCACCGAGCGCATTCTTTTTTATACCGGCGTGAACCACAAGATTGGTGAAGTGCATGACGGCGCGGCCACCATGGACTGGATGGAGCAGGAGCAGGAGCGCGGCATCACGATCACGTCCGCTGCGACCACCTGTTTCTGGAAGGGCATGGAAACCAATTTCCAGGAACACCGCATCAACATCATCGACACCCCAGGCCACGTGGACTTCACCATTGAGGTGGAGCGTTCCATGCGCGTGCTGGACGGTGCCTGCATGGTGTACTGCGCCGTGGGCGGCGTGCAGCCCCAGTCCGAGACAGTCTGGCGCCAGGCCAACAAGTACAAGGTGCCACGCCTGGCCTTTGTCAACAAGATGGACCGCACCGGCGCCAATTTCTTCAAAGTCTATGACCAGATGAAGCTGCGCCTGAAAGCCAATCCTGTCGCCATCGTGATTCCGATTGGCGCGGAAGAGAACTTTGTCGGCGTGATCGACCTGATCAAGATGAAAGCCATCTATTGGGACGAGGCGTCCCAGGGCATGAAATTTGAGTACAAAGAAATTCCTGCCGAGATGCTGGCCCAAGCCA
>JAYVNK010000146.1:0-16428 GCA_043758475.1 Comamonadaceae bacterium
TCGCTTGTGTGGCTCGCCACACGGCGCTCAGAGCGCCTTGCACTGCATCCCGCCAGCGCACCCAAAAACGGTATATTAACTATTTCCGCCTCCCTAAGCCCGAGAGGCCGCGCCGCATGGGTGCCGCGCCTCGGCGCCTGACACGGCGAACACCCCTTGATGAGAAAATGCCAGGCTAATCGCTGCAACGCATCAATTTCGGGTGTGAATGTTGCTTACATTGGTACATGGCATTTGAAATAGACATCGGTTTCGCATCGCTGGCAGGGCGCAAAGAGATCAACGAGGATTTTTGCGCCGCCATGCTGCCGGAGCCGGGGCACGCGGCCATGGGCTCCATCGTGGCGATTGCCGATGGTGTGAGTGCCGGCGGCATGGGCAAAGAGGCGGCGCAGACCACGGTGACCAGCCTTGTGCGCGACTACTATGGCACGCCCGAGACCTGGGACACCACGGTGGCGCTGGACCGCATCATCAGCGCGCAAAACACCTGGCTGGCGGGCATCAACCGGCGCAGGCACCCGGCCATGGGCCTCACCACGCTCACGGCCATCGTGCTGCGCGGCCAGTCGTACGCGCTGGCGCATGTGGGCGATACGCGGGCCTACCTGCTGCGCGAAGGCCAAATGGCCCAGCTCACCACCGACCATGCCGTGGATCACCCGGATCTGCGTCACCAGTTGCTGCGTTGCGTGGGCGCTGACGACACGCTGGTGGTGGACTATTTGCAGGGTGACTTGCAGGTGGGCGACGTATTTGTGCTGCTCTCGGATGGCGTGCACAACGCGCTGCCGGCCAAGCGGCTGAATGCGATGGTGATGCCGCTCCCGCCAGTCGCCGCAATCGACGCGCAGGCTTTGAGCCGGCAACTGGTTGATGCCGCGCTCGCCGCTGGCTCGCAGGACAACGCAACCGCACTGGTGGTGCGCATACTGGGCCTGCTGGACGCCACCTTGCAGGACGAAAACCGCCAGTCCCTGGCCCTGCCTGTTCCGCCGCGCTTGAAAGTGGGTGACGTGCTGGACGGCCTGAGCATCACCGCGCCCGTGGCTGACAATGGCATCAACGTGCTGTACCAGGTCAGGGGGCCTGCGCCTGCGACAGGCGCGTCACCGCACCCACCAGAAAGCAGTGCGTCGTCAATGCCTGCTGAGGCCGCACGCGGCAAACTCTATGCGCTAAAAACACTGAACCCAGGGCGAGCCCACGACCCGCAGGAGCGCGCCAGGCTGGCGCACGAGGCCTGGCTGGCCAAGCGCATGCAGACTTCACTCGCGGCCGACTACTTTGTCAACCTGCATGACCGCCTGCCCGGTGGCGCAGCGCCCAGCGCGTTCTATCTGCTGTACGACTGGCATGCGGGCGAGACGCTGCAACAGTTGCTGGCGCGCCAACACAAATTTGGCATTCCGCAGGCGCTGGCGGCTGCCACACAGGTGGCCAAGGCGCTGGGCCGCCTGCACCAGCAAAGCGTGATCCATCGCGACATCAAGCCGGCCAACCTGCATCAGGGCGAAGACGGCGTGCTGCGCCTGTTGGATTTGGGCGTGGCCCTGTCCGGGCGCGAGCCCGAGGCTATGCGCACGCTGCATGCGGGTACGCCGAGCTACATCAACCCCGAGCAATGGGGTTTCAGCCTGCGGACGGGCGCGCGCGCAGGGGCTAAGGCCAGCACGTCTTCCAATGAAGACCCGACCGAGCTGCCCGATGCGCAAAGCGACCTGTTTGCGCTGGGCGTCACGCTGTACCAGTTGCTCACCGGCAAGCTGCCCTACGGCGAGGTGCTGCCGTACCAGGCGGGCCGCTACTACCGCGACCCCACACCGCCGAGTCGCCACAACCCCGGGGTGCCGATCTGGCTGGACCACATCGTCCTCAAAGCCGTGGCCCGCGACAAGCGCCAGCGCTTCGAGACCGCCGAAGAGCTGTTGCTGGCGCTGGAGCGTGGTGCCTCCCGTCCGTTAACGGCGATACCCGCCACGCCGTTGATCCAGCGCGACCCAACGGCCATTTGGAAGATGGCGCTGGGGGTCAGCCTGCTGTTCAATCTGCTGCTGGTTTACTGGCTGCTGTTTTTGCCAAAATAGGCTGCTTTCGGCATGTTTTGAGGCTGTAGCCCCCGTTTAGTGTGCATAGTTAGCTATTAATAGAGTAGTAATTAACTTGCACATCCAAATTGCAACTGCAACTGCTCAGGGAGCCCGTCGTGAACAGATAAACGGCAAAGATGACCAGGTGAACCTCGCCCTGCAGCACCGTGGTGCGGCCCGCGCCCAGCGACAGCGTGGCGACAAACAGGGTCAGCAGCAGCAGGACGGTGGATTTGCCGTCAATCCCCAGCGCCAGCGTCCAGCCATTGGCGATTGACACCAGGGCCACTGCCGGAATCGTCAGCCCGATGGTGGCCAGCGCAGAGCCCAAGGCCAGATTCAGGCTGGTCTGCAAGCGGTTGGCGCGTGCGGCACGAATCGCCGCCAGCCCTTCCGGCATCAGCACGATGCCCGCGATGATGACGCCCCACCAGCGCCGACCTCGGCCGCAGTGAAATTATCCCTGTGGCGGACGGCCTGCACAAAGACAAACGCGCCGTCCAGCAGCAGCGAAACCAACGCGACAAACCCTGGCTGGCTGGGGCTGTAAATGGGGCCAGGCATGGTGGTGGTGTAGTTTGGCAACACCAGCGCCAGCACCACGATGGCAGCCAGTGTGGCGAGTGACGCGCTCACGCCATACAGACCGAAACTCTGCTCGCCAAATCGCGTGCCACCCACCAGCAGGCACACGCCGATAATGCCGTTCAGGATGATCATGACGGTGGCAAACACCGTGTCCCGCGCCAGCTCGGCAGTTCCTGCACCGCCCGCTACCATCAGCGACACGATGAGTGCCACCTCAATGACCGTGATGGCCCCGCCCAGAATCAGCGTGCCGTAGGGCTCACCGACGCGGCGCGCGAACACCTCGGCGTGGTCGACGGCTGCCAGCACACAGAGCACCAGATCCACGGCCAGCACCAGCACCAGCACGTAGCGATTGCCCAAATCAAGCTGCTGGCCGGCCAGTAGCAGCCAGCCGATGGCTGGGCCAGCGAGGGTCCAGACGGGGAGCAGGGGCGGGCTACGCTTCCATGGAGGCATCCACTGTTTACACCCTCAAGCGCTGCGCGCCCGGCCGCCTTTCTCCGCCCACGTCCGCGTCCAGCGGATCTGCATCACCCGCAGCATCATCAGCATGACGAGGGCCAGCGCCGCGAAGATGAAGAAGCCCCACATGTAGCTGCCAGCGTATTGCTTGGACAGGCCCATGGTGCTGGGCACCAGACCACCGCCCAGGGCACCGATTTCACCAATCATGGAGCCCGCCACGGCCGTGGCCAGCGGCCAGCGCAGCGGCACTAGCTGGAACAGCGCGCCGTTGCCCGCGCCCAGGGCCGAGAAGCACAGCATGACCAGCAGCGTCGTGGCGGCGAGCGATTTGTCGGCCAGCCCGCACGCCACCAGCGTGACAGCGATGGTGAGCAGCACCACGCTCAATGTATTGACGCCGCCCCAGCGGTCTGATATCCAGCCGCCAAAGACACGCAGAGCCGCGCCCATGAAAGCCGCCAGCATGGTGAGTTGCCCGGCTTGCACCTTGCTCACGCCAAACTGGTCGTAATAGTAGGTGGGCAAAAACGTGGCCAAACCAATGAAGCCGCCAAACGTCACCGCGTAAATCAGGCTAAACGCCCAGCCGTCTTTCTCAAACAGGCAGGCAATGTGCTCCTTGAAGCTGGCGTGTTTGTCCAGATCTGACGGCTCCTTGGCAAACACGATCATCACAATCATCGGGATGCTGATGGCCACTGCTGCAATGCCGTACACCGTTACCCAGCCGAACGCCTGCGCCAGCGGCGGTGCCACCAGCACCGACACGGCCGTGCCCACGTTGCCCGCGCCCACCAGGCCCATCGCCAGACCTTTGTGGCGCGGCGGGAAGGAGCCTGAACCTAGCGACAGCGCCACGCCAAAACTCGCCCCGGCGATGCCCAGCAACACGCCCATGGCCAGCAAGTCATTGAAACTCTTGACGAAGAAAAAACCAAACAGCATGGCCACGGCAATCATGGACATCTCCACCAGCGTGGCATTTTTGCGGCCAATGTATTGGGATATGAGTCCGAGTGGAAACCGCATCAGCGCCCCGGCAAAGATGGGGATCGACAACATCAGTCCCTTTTGCGCCGGCGTCAGGTTGAAGGTCTCGGAAATAAACGGTGCCATTGCCCCGTTCAAGACCCAGATACAGCACGAAAACGAAAAAAACAAAAACGCCGCAAACAGCGTGGGCGAATGCCCGCTCTTCAAAAAACTGCCGAAAAACCCTGAATTACCCGCCATGATGCAAATCCCTGTTCAATGTGACTGAGAACGGCACTGGGCAGGTCCGCGATGGGCGGAGATGCGCCCCATGCTCTCCCATGCACTGTTGCGAGACTCGTGCCAGTTCTGATGGCAAGAATCATCCTGAAAAGGTGCATGTCAGGCTCGCAACAACTACGTTGGGGGTGTTTTGCACGCTGACGGTGCGCACCATTTCAGGTCGACTCAGGTTTTTTTGCGGGTGCCCGGTCAAACGGTTGTCAATAGGTCTCCAGATGGAGCCGACCTTCTTTTTTGAGTGATGGGCCAATCGAATCCCAAGCAAGGCCATGTTGTGCCGCCACATCGCGTAGCGCCAACAGCACGCCTTCTTCCATACTTTTCAAGCCACACACATAAAAGTGGGTTTCTGAATCTGCAAGTAGTTTCGCCAGATCGACCGCGCGCTCGCGCATGGCGTCCTGCACGTAGCGCTTTGGCTGGCCCGGCGTGCGTGAGAAAGCGAAATTGGTATCGATGAAATCTTTTGGCAGGTTTTGCAGCGGGCCAAAGTAGGGCAGTTCTTCCTGGGAGCGTGCGCCAAAAAACAGCATCAACTTGCCGCCCTCAAACTTGCCACTCTGGCGCAAGCGCCTGCGCCATTCGGTCATGGCGCGCATGGGGGCACTGCCAGTGCCGGTGCAGATCATCACAATGTGGCTGCCGGGGTGGTTGGGCATCAGGAAGCTGGTGCCAAACGGGCCGATCACCTGCACCTTGTCGCCTACGTGCAGGTCGCACATGTAGTTGCTGCCAACGCCGCGCACTGGCTTGCCGCTGTGGTCTTCCAGCACGCGTTTGATGGTCAGCGAAAGGTTGTTGTAGCCAGGGCGCTCGCCATTGCGGGGGCTGGCAATGGAATACTGCCGTGCGTGGTGCGCCCGACCGCTGTCGTCAGCGCCCGGCGGGATGATGCCGATGGATTGCCCTTCCAGCACTGGAAAGGAAAGTTTGCCGAAATCCAGCACGATGTGGTGTGTGTCGTACTCCTTGCCGACGGCGGTGACGCGCGCGTTGCCGGTCACAGTCGCCGTGATGGTTTTTTCTGCCGATTTGGGGCCGTACAGGTTGGTGTAGGCGTGGGCCGCAGACCATGGCGGCAGGGTCGAGCCCAGTGATACTGAATTGACTGCGCTTTGCCCTTGCAGATCGACCGCGACCAATGATGATGGAGGAAGGATTTCTGCCGCGCTGACTGGGGCTTCAGATGACGCGTCGGCCTGAGCCAATGCCTCGGCGGAAAGTTCTGTCGGCAGGTCGTCCCAGGTCAATTGCTCGTCAATGCTGTAAGCCTTGACCCTGGGCACCATGCGCCAGTTGTCGATTGACCCGGTAGGGCAGGGCGAGATGCAGTCCATGCAGCCATTGCAGATATCGGCCCTGACCACGTAGTTGCGCGAGTCATGCGTGATGGCACCCACAGGGCAGATCGCCTCGCAGGTGTTGCAGCGGATGCAGATTTCAGGGTCGATCAGGTGCTGCTTGAGCACCGACCCTTGGACCAGCGCATTCATGATTTCCTTCAATTGAACCGGATGTAATCAAAATCCGCCGCCTGCCGGTTGATGCCGATGTTAGGGGGCGCAATCCAGTTGGCAAACTTGCCTGGCTCAACACAGCGGCCCATCAGGCTGGACACAAACGCGCGGTCTTCGCTGGTGGGCAACCATTTGTCCGCATTCGCGGCCCACTCGGCATTCGATACCGGACGGCCTTCAGGCGAAATTTTCATTGACGCCAAGGCACCAATGTTGCGGTTGAACGCCTTGTGCGGCACGGTCAGGCGGTGCGGTAGGTTGGCTTTTTCAAGCACCTTGTTCCAGCGGTTGACGCCCGCGACAGAATCGGTGATGAAGTCGTCGCGCAGCACTTCGTTCAGCGCGTTGAGCATGGGGACTTCCTTTTCAACCAGCTCGCCGCCCACCACTTCCAGCACTTTGTAGGTCTGGCCCTTGAGCACGTGGTCGTCCGCGCGCTTGCCTTCTTCATAGCGGCCTTTCAAGCCCGAACTGTAAAAAGTGGCGGCATTGCTGGACTGGTCGGCGCCAAACAGGTCAATCGTCACGCTGTAGTGGAAGTTGATGTAGCGCTGCAACGTGGGCAGGTCGATCACGCCAGCGGCACGCAGTTTGCCAACATCGTCGGTCTTCAACTCGTTCATGGCGGCGCAGGTGCGCTGGATCACGCGCGAGACGCCGGATTCCCCTACAAACATGTGGTGGGCTTCTTCGGTCAGCATGAATTTGGTGGTGCGGGCCAGCGGGTCAAACGCGCTTTCAGCCAGCGCGGCGAGCTGGAATTTTCCGTCGCGGTCAGTGAAATAGGTGAACATGAAAAACGCCAGCCAGTCTGGCGTCTGTTCATTGAAAGCGCCCAGGATGCGCGGGTTGTTTTCATCACCGCTGCGCCGCTCCAGCAGGGCCCCGGCTTCTTCGCGGCCATCGCGGCCAAAGTGCTTTTGCAACAGATAGACCATGGCCCACAGGTGGCGGCCTTCTTCAACGTTGATCTGGTACAGGTTGCGCAGGTCGTACATGCTGGGTGCAGTGAGGCCCAGGTGGCGCTGCTGCTCGACCGATGCGGGCTCGGTGTCGCCCTGCGTTACGATGATGCGGCGCAGGTTGGCGCGGTGTTCGCCGGGCACGTCTTGCCAGACCTTTTCGCCCTTGTGGTCGCCAAACTGGATCTGGCGGTCTGCCTGGCCAGGGTTCAAAAATACCCCCCAGCGGTAGTCGCGCATCTTGACGTGGCCAAACTGCGCCCACCCCTGCGGGTCAACGCTGACGGCCGTGCGCAGGTACACATCATGGTCGGTCGAGCCTTCGGGGCCAACGTCGTCCCACCAGTTGATGAAGTTGGGCTGCCATTGTTCCAGCGCGCGTTGCAGCGTGCGGTCTTCGCCCAGGTTGACGTTATTGGGGATTTTTTCACCGTAGTTGATGCTGCTCATATTGATTCTCCAGGTGAGTTGATGATCAAGACTGTCTGTAGGAGGATGCTGCTGAACCGGCTTTGCAGGGCCGCTGGCGTCGCCCCCTGGGGAAGGCGACCGAGGCTTGACTAGGGGGTACGTCAAACCCTGTTCCAGTCAAAGGCTGCCTTGTCACCCTTGCCGTAAACCTTTAGCGCGCCTCTCTCGCCGACGGCGTTGGGCCGCTGGAAAATCCAGTTTTGCCAGGCAGTCAGGCGGCCAAAGATGCGGGTGAACATGGTCTCCTGGCTGTTGAAGCGCAGGTTGGCTTCCAGGCCGGTCAGGGCATCGGGCGACATGGAAGCACGCTCTTCAAGCGCAATGCGCACTTCGTCGGCATAGTCAATGTCGTCGGGGTTGCTGGTCACCAGGCCAACTGCCATGGCGGCATCACCATCGAGTTTTCGGCCTGCGACAGCGCGCACCGCCTCCAGTGCGGGCGGCTCGTTGTAAAAGCGACGGCCCAGGCGGCTTTCGCCCGTGGCCATGGGGTACAGGCCAAAGTTGACATCGGCCACGGTGAGGGTGGGTGCTTTTTCTGGCGCATCGGGCAACACCAGCATATAGCTGCGGTCGCAGGCCAGGGCCAGTTCGAGGAACGAGCCTGCAAAACAGGAGCCCTCTTCAATCAGCGCAAACAGGCTGCGTGACGAGACATCCAGGCGGCTGAAGGTGCGGCGCAGCAGGCCAATCGTTTCGCGTACCAGCCACTGGTCTTTGTGCGCCAGCAGTGTGGCATCCATGGCCAGCACGGCGGCCGAATCCCCCTGGGTTTTGATCAGCCAGGTGCCCATGTCAAGCTCATTGGTGCGCATGGACAGGATCGCGTCTTCCAGGTCGCGCGCCAGGGCCAGCGGGTACCACGCGTCGCCTGCCGCCTCAATGCCGGCAACGTCAGCGGGTTGCTTGCCGATGGGTGCCTTGACGGTAAATGTTGCGTTGCGTTTGGCGCGGTCGATTTCGACAGTGACGTGGGTATAACGAAGGGCATCGGGCTCGATGGTTCGCGCCAGCGGCGTCAGCGCCACTCCTTTCTTGTCAGCGGGACGGTCGCTTTTTTCAGCCAGTTGCAATGCGCGCTCATGCACTTTGGCGACGAACACGGCGGGTTTGGCGATCGCATCGACCAGCCGCCAGTCAACCGCCTTTTGCCCGCGCACGCCCTCGACGCTGGTGCAGAAAATGTCTGCAAGGTCATGGCGCACGTGGCGCTTGTCGGTCACGCGGGTCAGGCCACCCGTGCCGGGCAACACGCCCAACAGCGGTACCTCAGGCAAACTGACTGCGCTGGAGCGGTCATCCACCAGAATGATCTCGTCACAGGCCAGTGCCACTTCGTAGCCGCCACCGGCACAGGCACCGTTGACCGCAGCCAGAAATTTCAGGCCCGAGTATTTGGAGGAGTCTTCCAAACCGTTGCGCGTCTCATTGGTGAATTTGCAGAAGTTCACTTTCCACGCGTGGCTGGAAACCCCCAGCATGAAAATGTTGGCGCCGGAGCAAAACACCTTTTCCCGGGCGCTGGTCAATACCACGGTGCGCACTTCGGGGTGCTCGAAGCGGATGCGGTTCAGTGCGTCGTTAAATTCAATATCCACGCCCAAGTCGTAGCTGTTCAGTTTAAGTTTGTAGCCGGGGCGCAGGCCGGCGTTTTCGTCGAAATCGGCCGACAGCGTGGCAACCGGGCCATTGAAGGCGAGCTTCCAGTGGCGATAGGCCGCAGGACTGGTTTGATAGTTCACGCGGGGGGGGCTCGCAGTTGCAGCCACAGGGATTGCACTTGATGCGGTGGCTTCAATCATTGTTTGCTCCTGGTCTAGTTATCTTTGCTGGAATCGTACGCTGCTTCTCAATAATATGCATAATAGTGCTTAATAACCAGAAGTAAAGCATTATTTTGCATGTTTGGACGAATTTGCAGGAATGTCGTTGAAATCGGGCGTGCGTGCATTGCGCAGCAGGCCCAGCAGACCCGAAAAATTCTCCGGCACCTCCTTGCCCGAAGTATCCCAAGCCAGCGCGGCTTTGCCATACATTGAGGCACGACTGGTCAGGATGCGTTGCAGGTCCTCCATGGCCTCAGCGTTGCCCACCATGGGGCGGAAATCACCCTGGGTGATCACGCGCTGCATGTGTTCTTTGGGGGAGGCCTGGAGCCAGACCGTCAGGCACTCCGACAGCAGCAATTTGAAAGTTTCGGGCTCCGACACTATGCCCCCTGGGGTGGCGATCACGGCATCCGGGCAGCCTTGAATTACCTCTTCCAGCGCCCGCTTTTCGTAGCGACGATAAGCTGACTGGCCGAGCAGGCTTTGAATCTCTCCAAGCGAGCAGCCGGCAATTCGTTCTACTTCGCGGGTGAGTTCAATGAAGGGCACACCCAACTCGGCGGCCAGCATCCGGCCCAGGGTAGATTTGCCTGCACCGCGCAGGCCGATCAGTGCGATGCGGCGCTGCCGCGTGGCCTGACTGCCCGCCTCGCCAAACAGCTCGCACAACGCGATTCGGGCGCGCGTCAATTCCGCCTCAGGGCGGCCGTTCAACACGGCGTTGATCAATATCTTTTCCGGGGACGAGCGGGCCTCGTCCTGGGTCAAATCTGCGATGGTGCACCCCAGCGCACGGGCCACTTGCGTCAGGACGATGAACGAGGCGTTGCCAACCCCCAGCTCCAGGTTGGCCAAATGCCGCTCCGACACCCCTGAACTGCCCGACAGCGCCTTGCGGCTGATTCCTTTGAGAGCACGCATCATCCGCACGCGGTCACCCAGGGCTGCCAGGGCGGCATCCCGGCCCGGCAACGTGTCGTGCATTGATTTTTCGACCATGATGTCAGATCCCAAGGTACCGTTCCATCAGTCCGGGTTGCGCCAACAGCTCGGGTGAAGTGCCGACAAACACCACTTCACCCTTGACGAGAATCAGGTTGCGGTCGGTGATCTGGGTGACATGCTTCCAGTTTTTGTCAACGATGACGCTGCTGATGCCGCTTGCGCGGATGACACCGCAGATGCGCCAGATCTCGCGCGCAATCAGGGGCGCCAGCCCCTCGGTGGCTTCATCCAGGATAAGCACGTCGGGGTTGGTCATCAGCGCGCGGCCAATGGTCAGCATCTGCTGCTCGCCGCCGCTCAGTTGCTGGCCGCCATGGCCCAGGCGTTCCTTGAGGCGCGGGAAAGTGTCCAGCACGCGGTCATAGGTCCACTCGGTTCTGCGGCCCTTGCCGCCTGCGGCGCTTCCCTCCCGGCCAGGCCGCGCCGCCATCTTCAGGTTTTCGACCACGCTCAAATTTGCAAAAATGCCCCGGCCCTCGGGTACGTAGGCAATGCCGAGCTGGGCGATTTCATAGGGAGCACGCCCCGTCATGTCTTTACCCATGATGTGCACATGGCCACTGCGCGGCTTGACCAGGCCCATCAGGCTCTTGAGCAAGGTGCTTTTGCCCATGCCGTTGCGCCCCATCAGGCCGATGGTCTCGCCCTGGCCCACAGAAAAATCAATGCCGCGCAGAATGTGGCTGGCACCGTAGTAGGTGTTCAGGCCCCGGGCTTCGATCAATGGCGTTGTCATGGTTAATGATCTTCGCCCAGATAGGCGATTTGAACCTGCGGGTCGGCGCGCACCTGCGCTGGCAAACCGCTGGCAATCATCTGCCCGTTGACCATCACAGTCAAATGGTCGGCCAGCGTGAAGACGGCGTCCATATCGTGTTCGACCAGCATCATGGCGTGGTCTTTTTTTAAATCCAGCAGCAACTGGATCATGCGCTCGGCCTCTGCCACGCCCATGCCGGCCAGCGGCTCGTCCAGCAGCATGATCTGTGGGTCGGTCGCAAGTGCCATGGCGATTTCAAGCTGGCGCTGTTCACCGTGGCTGCTGGCCCCGGCGATGACGTTTTGCCGGTCCTTCAGGCCACACAGATCGATGGCACGCGCCGTGCGCTGGCTGACCACCTGGACCGACGCGGCAGTTTTAAGCCAGGACAAGGCGTTGGGCGTGCGTGACTGCGCGGCCAGGTGCACGTTGTCCCATACTGTCAATGGCAAAAATATATTCGTCTTCTGGTAGCTGCGGGCCAGGCCCGCTCTGGAGATTTTTTCGGGCTTCCAGCCGGTCACGTCGGTACCGCCCAGGGTGACCTTGCCCGAGGTCGGCTGCAAGTCCCCGCTGAGCAGGTTGGCCAAGGTCGATTTACCCGCGCCGTTGGTGCCAATCACCGCATGAATCTTGCCGCGCCAAAGGTCGACAGAGATGTCACTGACAGCGGCAAGGCCGCCAAACCGCTTGGTGATGTGTTTGGCTGACAGCAGCAGCTCAGCCATGGGGCAATTCCTTGGCAGTCTTGCTGTTTTTACCGCGCCGGAACAGCATTTCAGCCAGTCCCAGCAAGCCACGCGGCGCGAAAATTACGGTCAGCACAATAAAGCTGCCCATGGTCAGCTGCCAATGTTTGCCGATGTCGTAGCTGCCGATCATGGGCAAATCCTTGAACACGTGCAGCAGATATTCAAATGCGAAGGCACCCACAATCGCGCCGGCAAAATTGCCCATGCCACCCAGGATGACCATCATGATGGCGTGCGCACTCATGTGAAAACCCATCAGTTCCGGATTGACAAAACCACCTATGGCACCCCACAGATAGCCCGCCAGACCGGCCAGCGCACCGGCCAGGGTGAAGGCCGCGAGTTTGTAATTGAAGGTGCCAAACCCCATGGCCCGCATGCGGTGTTCGTTGATGCGGATGCCCGAGAGGGTGCGGCCAAACGGGCTCCACAGCAGTTTGCGCAAAAAGGCGTAAACGCACAGCAGGCATGCCAAAGTGAAAAAGTAGAAGACGCGTTTGTTGTCAAGATCAAGCAGGCCCCCATCCGGCTTGAAATTGATGTACAGGCCGTCGGAACCCCCCAGCGCCTTGTTGTCAAAAAACAGGTAGAACACCATCTGCGCAAACGCCATCGTGACCATGATGAAATAAATGCCGTGCGTGCGCACCACAAAGAAGCCGATGATGAGCGCTGCCAGGCCCGATGCCAGAACTGCGGCGGGCAACGTCCACCACACACTCACCGCAGCATCCTGCGGCGTCATGAACGCCAGCGCATAACCCGCGATGCCAAAATAGGCGGCGTGGCCCAGGGACACCAAGCCAGTGACACCTTGCAGGAGGTCCAGGCTCATGGCAAAAATGGCCAGAATCATCATGCGGGTGACCATCTGCAGGTAGAAATCTGACCCCACCACTGGAAACATGAGCAGCGCCGCCAGACACAGCCCCATGGCTACCTGCACGCCCCGTGGCAAGGCTTCCAGATTGGCCCGCGCTGCGCTCATTGTCTAAACAGCCCCTCGGGCTTCCACAAGAGAACCACCGCCATCAGCAGGTAGACCAGCATGCCAGACACGCCAGGCAACAGGACTTTGCCAAAGGTGTCCACCAGGCCCACCAGCAGCGCCGCAATCAGCGCACCCCGCACCGAACCAATCCCGCCAATCACCACCACAACAAAACACGTGATCAGCACCTGGGAGCCCATGTTGGGGTAGACGCTGGAGACCGGTGCCGCGATCATGCCGGCCACTGCCGCCAACCCTACCCCCAGCGCAAACACGAAGGCATGGATGAGCTTGATGTTGATGCCGAGCGCCTCGGTCATGTCGCGGTTGAACGCACCCGCACGGATTTTCATGCCCAGGCGGGTTTTGGAAATCAGCAGGTACAGGCCCAGCGCCAGGGCGATGCAGACGCCCGACATGAACAGCCGGTACACCGGGTAAGAGAGGTTATCCGTCAGCTGGATTGACGCGCCCAGCAACTCGGGCACGGGCACGCCATGCACGTCATCGCCCCAGAGGATCGAGCGCATTTCTTCTAAAATATAGATCAAGCCAAAAGTCAGCAAAACCTGGTCGAGATGGTCGCGCTGGTAGAAATGGCGGAACAGCAGCCATTCCAGCGCCAGCCCAAACAGCACGGACAGCACGGCGCCCAGCAGAATGGCAGCCGTCAAGCTGCCGGTGGCGGCACCGATGGACCACGCCAGGTAGGCACCGAGCATGTAGAAACTGCCGTGCGCCAGATTGACCACGCCCATGATGCCGAAAATCAGAGTCAGGCCAGCCGCCAGCATGAAAAGCAGCAAGCCGTACTGCACGCTGTTTAGCAGCTGGATGAGAAAAGTGGCGAAGTCCATCGTGAGCATGAATTATATTGCCGGTTTCTGCTACGTGAGGATTCCTGTGACTGGGTGGACCTTTGCGTCGGCAGCGGGACTGCCTGTCAATGTGCTGGGTAGGCAATGGCTTCGCAGGCCTTTTTGGGGTCAGCCTAAAGCTGAAACAGCAGGCCTCTGAACCACTGGCTGGCCGGATCCTAGTGCAGCCTGGCGTGCCAGAAAATGTTGATGGTGATTTCTGGCAGGTCGGCGGGTGGCTGACCCAAGCCAGGCCGGAACGGCGGACGCAGGAAAAACCCAGCCTTGAGCTGCGGCAGCAGCCCGATGGCCAAGTCCAAATGGCCGCGTTTCTGCCGCTTGCGGTTCAGGCCGTCATCTTCTCCACATGCGTCTGGCGCGTGTACAGGAAATCGATGACGGCTTTGCGGTAGTGCAGGTACTGCGTGCTCTCAGCCAGCTCAACGCGGTTGCGCGGTCGCGCCAAGTCAACCGTGAGGATTTCACCAATCGTGGCAGCCGGGCCATTCGTCATCATCACGATGCGGTCGGACAGCAGCACGGCTTCGTCCACATCGTGCGTCACCATCACCACCGTGCTTTGCGTGGCCGCCACGATGGCCAGCAGCTCGTCTTGCAGCTTGGCGCGGGTCAATGCGTCCAGCGCGCCAAAGGGCTCGTCCAGCAGCAGCACTTTGGGTTCCATGCACAGGGCTCGGGCAATGCCGACGCGCTGCTTCATGCCACCCGAAATCTCGCCGGGGCGCTTTTGCGCGGCGGCGGTCAAGCCCACCATGGACAGCACCGCATCGGTGCGGGCTTTGAGCTGGGGCTTGTTTTCTGACGGTGCACCGGTGGTTTTGTCGCCTGCGCCAAACACGCGCTCCACAGCCAGGTAGACGTTCTCAAAACAGGTTAGCCAGGGCAGTAAAGAGTGGTTTTGAAACACCACTGCGCGGTCAGGCCCCGGCCCTGCGATTTCGCGGTTGGCGCATATCAGGCTGCCATGGGTGGGCACCGTGAGCCCGGCAATCAGGTTCAGCAGCGTTGACTTGCCGCAGCCCGAGTGGCCGATCAGCGCCACAAACTCGCCCTTGGCGACCGTGAGGTTGACATTTTGCAGTGCGCAGAACGGGCCTTTCTTGGTCTTGAAGGTCTGCTCGACGTTCTGGATTTCGATGTATTTGGTGGTGAGGTTGTCGCTCATGATTTACCCTTTTATTCAGTTGAGGACAGAGCTGGCCCACTGCGTGTGGCTTCGGTCTGTCCCGCAAAGTTTCAGGACTTCACTTCTTCAAACGTAAACGCCGTGGCAATCTTGATCAGCGCGTACTCCAGAATCAGCCCCACGATGCCAATCACGAAGATGGCGATGATGATGTTCTTGACGTTCAGGTTGTTCCACTCGTCCCACACCCAGAAACCAATGCCCACGCCGCCAGTCAGCATCTCGGCAGCCACAATCACCAGCCAGGCGGTGCCTACTGCCAGCCGCACGCCGGTGAGCATGTAGGGCAGCACAGCGGGGAACAGGATTTTGGTGACGATCTTCCACTCGCTCAAATTCAGCACCCGGGCCACGTTCATGTAGTCCTGCGGGACGCGCTGCACGCCCACGGCGGTGTTGATGATCATGGGCCAGATGGAGCAGATGAAAATCGTCCAGATGGCGGCCGGGTTGGCACCTTTGAAGACCAGCAGACCGATCGGCAACCAGGCCAGCGGCGACACGGGCCGCAGCAGGCTGATGAGCGGGTTGAACATGCGGCTTAAAAACTCGAAGCGCCCAATCATGAAGCCCGCCGGAATGCCCACTGCCGCCGCCATGCCAAAGCCGATGGCCACGCGCTGCAAGGACATCAAAATGTTCCAGCCCACGCCCTGGTCGTTGGGACCTTTGCGGTAGAAGGGGTCGCTGAACACGGTGACGGCCTGCTTGAAGGTGTCGATGGGCGAGGGGATGCTGCTGGACGTGCCCAGGGACACCAGCGCCCAAATGCCTATCAGCAAGCCCAGGCCGAAGACCGGCGGCAGCACTGCCAGCAGCAGGGCGCGCCAGTCATAGGGCTGACGCACAGCCTGCCCAGCGGGTTGGGATGCCGCCACGGCGGGTTTTGAGGCATAAAAAGTGCCTGTAGCCCTCGTCCTGTGTGCATGAATAGCTACTGAATAAGTAGCATTGACCGTCTTGGCAAGCGACGAAGACGATGCCGGCGGCTGTACCGTGCTGCTCGCCTCCGATGCAGACTTGCCCCAGGGGCTGTGAAAAACTGCGCTGACCATGGTGCATCTCCTATGCTAAAAAGTGGATGTGCCGCTTTCACGCGGGCAAGCTGGAAATCTTGAAGCTGTCGGCGTATTTTTTTGGATCTTTGCCGTCCCAGACCACGCCGTCCATCAGCTTGCTGCTGCGCATCACATCTTTGGGCACCGGTGTTTTGGACGCCAGCGCCGCCTGCTTGTAAATGTCGATCTGGTTGATCTGTTTGGCCACCGCCAAGTAGTCCGGGTGCTCTTTCAACAAGCCCCAGCGCTTGTGCTGGGTCAGGAACCACATACCGTCGCTGAGGTAAGGGAAGTTGACCGCGCCGTCGTTGTAAAACTTCATGTGGTTCGGGTCATCCCAGGTCTTGCCCATGCCGTTTTGGTAACGACCCAGGATGCGCTGGTTGATGGCGTCCACGCTGGTGTTCACATAGCTCTTGTCGGCAATGGTTTCGGCCATCTTGGTTTTGTTGGACAAGCTTGCGTCAATCCACTGGCTGGCTTCCAAAATGGCGGCTGTTACCGCCCGTGCGGTGTTGGGGTATTTTTTGACGAACTCGCCGGTGGTGCCGAGCACCTTCTCGGGGTGGTCTTTCCAGATGTCCTGGGTTGCGGCTGC
>JAYVNK010000147.1:0-16425 GCA_043758475.1 Comamonadaceae bacterium
TCAAGAAAGGGCTGAAGACATTGGCTAAGTTCATCGGAACAAGCATACTTGATAAGGTTGTCGATGCAGCAGATAGCCCGCCGATCGCGGCCGCCAACAAAGCGGCAAATTATTTGGATACCCTTAAGGGGTGTGCAGAAGGGACGTTGGCGAAACCAGAGCTTGTAGCAATCAATGCAGCGACCTGTTTGACGGGCATCACGGGGCAAGTATTCGGTGGAATTGTCGCTCCAACTCTTGAGCGCTATGGCAATGACCCATTGAACCCCAATTACAAGACGGTTGCAGTCGTGGCAATTCCGACCTTGGACATGGCTTCACTGCTGTATCAACCAGCCGTCGACGCATTGCTAAAAGCCGAAGGTTATCTCTTGGCGGTGAACGAAACCTATGATCGTTACGTTTCAGCCTACAACGCCGGAGACGAGGCAAGCCAGTTGCTACAAATCCAAGCCTACTTGAATTTTCTGTCCGAATACAACAAGGCAATGGGGTCTGCCAAAACAGCGCTTGTAGCAGTTGGCGATTCGTTCTCGGGAATCCCGCTTTTGAACGGCAGTCTGGATGTGTCAGGTTTGCTTATGCAGATTCAAGATGAACTCAGAATCAATGGACTGGATCCGTCCCTGTATGCCGAGTTAACAGGCATGGGCTTGACCCAAGGTCAAATTACCAACCTCGAGACTGACATACTTGCCCTTGACTACACGGGTAAAGACCCTTCACTTGCCCGCGCCTTCAATGCTTTCAGCATAGGCGCAGACGCTTTGTCTACAAATAACTCGATTCCAACGCCCGGTACTTTGCCGCTGATGGTGCTGGCGATGTTTGCCTTGGTTATTTTTGGTCGCCGGAGGTTGTCGATGGCGGGAATCAAACCCACCATCAATCCGTTTATCAGTTTGATGCAGTGGCGCACTTGCTCGACATTACCCTTTGCGCTGGTGAGGTCGAAGTGCGGTGGCCGCAGCGCACCCGTCGAACCGATACACCGGCGTTCAAGGTCCAGGTAGCACTGGTGGCTCTGCGCGTGCTCAAATACCTTGGCCGATTCGGCCAAGGTATTGGCTTCACGCAAAGCCACGCCAGCGGGTCGGAGCCCGCTTCAACCCGTATTGCGCAGCCCCGCCGCAATCCCGTTGATTGAGATGTGGATGCCGCGCTGAACGCGCTCATCAGCCTGGCCGGCGCGGTAACGGCGCACCAGTTCCACCTGCAGGTGATGCAGCGGGTCGATGTAGGGAAAACGGTGGCGGATGGAGCGCTGCAGCGCGGCATTATGGGCCAGGCGCTGCTTGTCGCCGGTGATGAGCGCCAACGCGTTGGCCGTGCGGTGCCACTCGGCTTCAATCGTGGTGAAGATTTTTTTGCGCAGCCGCGTATCTTCCACCAGTTCGGCATAGCGCGAGGCGAGGGCCAGGTCGCTCTTGGCCATCACCATGTCCATGTTGGACAGCAAGGTTTTGAAAAATGGCCATTGGCGGACCATCTTTTGCAGCAGGGGCAGGTGGTCTTTGCCTTCTGCCACAAAGGTTTCGACCGCCGAGCCGAAACCGTACCAGCCCGGAAGCGTCAGCCTGCATTGGCCCCAGCTGAAGCCCCAGGGGATGGCGCGCAGATCTTCGATTTTTTGGCTCGCCTTGCGTGATGCGGGGCGTGAGCCAATGTTGAGCTGGGCGATTTCGCGGATGGGCGTGGAGTCGAAAAAAAACTCGGTAAAGCCCGGAGTCTCGTACACCAGCGCCCGGTAAGCGGCCATGCTTTTGACTGACAAATCCGCCGCTGCCACCAGAAAATCTTTCGTCGCGGGCTTGGTGGGCTGCAACAGCGTGGCTTCCAGCGTGGCGGCCACCAGGGTTTCAAGGTTGCGTCGGCCAATCTCTGGGTTGGCATATTTGGAGCCAATCACCTCGCCCTGCTCGGTCAGCCGGATTTGCCCGCGCACGGTGCCTGGCGGTTGCGCCAGGATGGCCTGGTAGCTGGGGCCGCCGCCGCGTCCGACAGTTCCACCACGCCCATGAAACATTCTCAAAGTAATGTTGTGGCTGTTCGCCAACTCGTCAAACAAATCCACCAGCGCGATCTCGGCGCGGTACAGCTCCCAGTTGCTGGTGAAGATGCCGCCGTCCTTGTTGCTGTCAGAGTAGCCCAGCATGATGTCCTGCTCGGCACCACTGCGCTTGACCATGTTGGCCACGCCGGGCAGCGCATAAAACTCGCGCATGATGGGCGCGGCATTTCGCAGGTCTTCAATGGTCTCAAACAGCGGCACCACAATCAGGTCATGGGTGGCGGGCTGAGTGCCGGGCCGCCCCAAGCCATGCCCAGCCCCCTTGGGGGGCAGTGAGGACACGTTAGTGCCGAGCGTGGGGGCCAGATCGTCATTCAGGATGCCATGCATCAAGCCCACTTCTTTCTGCAGCAGCAGCACTTCCAGCAAGTCGCTCACGGACTCGGTGTGGCTGATGATGTAGTGGCGGATGCTTTGCGCACCATAGCGCGCCAGCATCTGCTTTGCGGCCTCAAAAATGGCAAGTTCGTTTGCCGCAAGCTCCGAGTAATTTGCCCCCAGCGCGCGCAGGGGCCGCGCGTCGTTCAGCAGGCCCAGCAGCAACGCCCGCTTGGCCGGCTCGTCCAGGCTGGGGTAAGCAGGCGCGATGCGCGCCACGGCCAGCAGCTCAGCCACGACTTCTTCATGCTTGTCGGAGCTTTGGCGCAAATCCACTGTGGCCAGGTGAAAGCCAAACACTTCCACCGCGCGGATCAGCGGATGCAGGCGAAGGGCGGCCAGCGCCGCGCCGTGGTGGCTTAAAAGCGAGGCCTCCAGCGTGCGCAAATCGGCGCAGAAATCCTCTGCCCGCAAATACGGATTTTGCGGGGCCACCGCGTGGCGCGCGGCATCGGTGCCAGTGAGGTCTTTCAGCGTGGCCGCCAGCCGGGCGTAGACGCCAGTGAGGGCACGCCGGTAGGGTTCGTCTTGCCTGTGTGCATTGGTGTCTGGCGACCGGTTGGCCAGGGCCTGCATCTCGGGCGAGCAGTTCACCAGCATCGCCGATATCGACAGCTCGGCACCCAGAAAGTGCACCTCGGTCAGGTAGTGGCGCAGTGCCACTTCGGCCTGGCGGCGCAGCGCGTACTCCAGGGTTTGTGCACTCACATTGGGGTTGCCATCCCGGTCGCCGCCAATCCACTGGCCCATGCGCAAAAAACTGTGCACCGGGTGAGCGCCCAGATAGCCTTCCAGCTCGGCATACAGCTTGGGAATTTCGCGCAGGAAGGTGGATTCGTAGTAGCTCAGTGCGTTCTCGATCTCGTCGGCCACGGTCAGCTTGGTGAAGCGCAGCAGGCGGGTCTGCCAGAGCTGCATCACTCTGGCGCGGATTTGCGCTTCGTTGGCGGCCAGCTCCCTGGGGCTGAGGGCGTCTTTGGCAATATTGGCTGCCAGCGCGTGGGCGCGGATCTCGTCGCGCTCGCCCAGCAGGCGGGCAATGTCGCGCTCGGCATCCAGAATGCTCTTGCGCTGCACCTCGGTCGGGTGGGCCGTGAGCACTGGTGACACATACGCGCCCGCCAGCATGCCGGTAATGGTTTTTGGGGTGATGCCGGCCCAGCGCAGGCGGGCCAATGCCACCTCAACGCTGCCCTCTTGCGTGTCACCGGCGCGCTCGTGGATCGCCCGGCGGCGGATGTGGTGGCGGTCTTCGGCCAGGTTGGCCAAGTGTGAAAAATAGGTGAAGGCGCGGATGACGCTGACCGAGCGGTCGCCGCTCAAGCCCTTGAGCAGCTTTTTGAGCGATTTGTCGGCTTCGGTATCGGCGTCGCGCCTGAAGGCGACCGAGAGCTTGCGAATCTGCTCGATCAGATCGAAGGCGGCCGGGCCTTCCTGCTCGCGTATCACATCGCCCAGAATGCGGCCCAGCAGGCGGATGTCTTCCACCAGGGGGCGCTCATTGGCCTTCATTTTGGCCAAAGGGCCGGTCTTGGCAGGCGGCGTTTCAAAGTTCTTGCTGGCGCTGGGTTTATCGCTGGTTTTGGTCATCAGCCATGCTAGCATTCTGGATGGCTAAAAGCAGTTTGCAGATTACCAACGAGTTACGATTTTGAATCCCACTCCCCCAGCCCCCACCCGCCCGTCGACAAGTGCCAGCCTGGTGATTGCCACGCGCGAGAGCCGCCTGGCTCTGTGGCAGGCCGAGCACGTCCAGGCCTTGCTGTCACAAGGCGGGCGGACCGTCCACCTGCTGGGCATGACCACGCGCGGCGACCAGATTCTGGACCGCTCCCTGAGCAAAGTTGGCGGCAAAGGCCTGTTTGTGAAAGAGCTGGAAACGGCGCTGCAAGAAGGCCGGGCCGACCTGGCCGTGCATTCGCT
This sequence comes from Comamonadaceae bacterium, assembly GCA_043758475.1. Classification (GTDB taxonomy): domain Bacteria; phylum Pseudomonadota; class Gammaproteobacteria; order Burkholderiales; family Burkholderiaceae_C; genus JANYCG01. The sequence continues at coordinate 4,373 of JAYVNK010000147.1, forward strand.
CAAAGACGTGCCCATGGACCTGCCCGAGGGCTTTAGCCTGGCCTGCGTGATGGCGCGTGAAGACCCGCGTGATGCGTTTGTGTCGAATCAGTACCCTTCGCTGGCGGAATTGCCGCAGGGTTCCGTGGTCGGCACGTCCAGCCTGCGTCGCACGGTGTTGCTGCGCGCTTTGCGCCCGGACCTGAAAATCGAGCCGTTGCGGGGCAATCTGGACACCCGGTTGCGCAAGCTCGATGACGGCCATTACGCAGCCATCGTTTTGGCGGCGGCGGGGCTCAAACGCCTGGGGCTGGCAAGCCGCATCGCCAGCGTGTTTGAGACTGATGTGATGCTGCCCGCAGCGGGCCAGGGCGCCTTGGGCATTGAGATCAGGTCAGACCGGCACGAGCTGCTTGCGGCGCTGGCCCCCTTGGCACATCAGGCCACCTGGCTCGCGGTAACGGCAGAGCGTGCCGTGAGCCGCGCGATGGGGGGCAGCTGTTCCATGCCGCTGGCGGCCCATGCGGTCTGGAAGAACGGGGAATCTGCCGCCCCGTTGCTGGAAATCAACGCGGCTTGGGGTGAGCCCGCGCTGGCGGGTGATAGTGATCTGGGCAATGACAAAGCCGCAGTACTACCGCCCCCACTCGTGCGTGCTGGCCTGTCTGCAGGGGTTACCAATCTTCTGCAGGCGGCAGCCCTGGGCGAGCAAGTTGCTGCCCTGCTGGTGGCCGGTGGAGCCCAGAGTTTGCGCCGGACACCCTGAATGCGTGTCGTTGTCACCCGCCCTCAGAGCGATGCGCAGAGCTGGGTGCAGGGCCTGGCAGGAGCGGGGTTTGAGCCGCTTGTGCTGCCGCTAATTGGCATTAGTGCGATGCCAGAGACAGTGCCTTTGCAGCATGCCTGGCTGACGCTGGCCGACTATGCCGCAGTGATGTTTGTCAGCGGCAACGCGGTCAAGCATTTTTTTGCATCAAAACCGCCTGTAGCCCTTCTATTCAGTGCACAATCAGCTACTAAAACAAGAGTGTGGGCAACCGGCCCGGGCACCGTGCGCATTTTGCTGGGCGCGGGTGTGCACGCCAGCCTGCTGGATGCGCCGCGTCTGGAATCGGGCCAGTTTGATTCTGAATCCCTGTGGGCGGTGGTGCAGGGCCAAGTGCAGCCGGGCATGCGGGTGCTGATCGTGCGCGGTGCCGACAGCCGCAGCGGCTCGGCCGGGGTGGCCGATGCCGCTGGCAGTGCTGACCGGGCCGTCCAGGGCATCGGGCGCGACTGGCTGGCTCTGCAGCTCATCCAATCGGGCGCCCAAGTGGACAGCGTTGTGGCCTACCAGCGCAGTGCGCCAGACTTGAGCGAGCATCAGCAAACCCAGGCCCGCGCTGCTGCGGCTGATGGCTCGGTCTGGCTTTTCAGCAGCAGCGAGGCCATCGCCAATTTGGCGGCCTGGTTGCCAGGGCAAAACTGGCAGCGCGCGCGCGCCGTAGCCACGCATTTGCGCATTGCAGCCAATGCGCGCAGGCTCGGTTTTGGTGTTGTTTGTGAGTCACGCCCGGTGCTTGCCAGTGTGGTGGCGTCGATAGAATCGATGGCATGAGCCCCGCCCCGAACGACGCTGTCAGCCCTGATTTTGGAGCCGCGCAAATGGCTGGACCGGCCAGCGCAATGCCGACGTCCCACGGCCTGCAGTTGCGCGCGTCAGCGGTGCTGCTGGCGGTGTTGGGTGCCTTGGCTCTTGCGGCGTTGGTGGCAAGCGCCTTGCTGTGGCAAAAGCTGTCCAACATCCAGGAGCAGTTGGCCCGGCAAAGCGCCGCAGCCGCAACCCAGGCCATCGAGGCCCGAACCATGGCCAAAGCCGCCGAGGAGCTGGCGCGCGAGACGGCTGCCAAACTGGCGGTATCAGACGCCCGGTTCAGCGAAGTAGCGTTGCAGCGCACCCAGCTTGAAGAGCTGATGCAAAGCCTGTCGCGCTCGCGCGATGAAAACCTGGTAGTCGATATTGAATCCGCCTTGCGCCTGGCGCAGCAGCAGGCGCAGCTCACAGGCAGTGTCGAGCCGCTTCTGGCTGCGCTGAAAACCGCCGACCAACGCGTGCAGCGCGCGGCCCAGCCCCGCCTGACGCCGCTGCAGCGCGCCATTGCGCGCGACGTGGGCCGCATCAAGGCCACGGCGCTTGCTGACACCCCGGCGCTGTTGATCAAGATGGACGAGCTGGTGCGCCTGGCCGATGACATCCCGCTAGCCAATGCGGTTGCCACGGTGACTGCCATGGGGTCTCTCAAACGCCAGGGTTCAGAGACCCTGCCCCTGTGGTGGCAGCGCGCCCTGCAGGTGGTGGGCGACGAGGCGCGCGGGCTGCTGCGCGTGAGCCGCATTGAGCAGCCCGAGGCCGCGCTGATGTCGCCCGAGCAGTCTTTTTTTGTGCGCGAAAACTTCAAGCTCAAGCTGCTCAATGCACGCCTGGGGCTGCTGGCGCGCCAGCTTGAATCATCGCGCGCGGACCTGGCGGCCGCATCCACGTCGCTCAACAAATATTTTGATGCAACCTCGCGTAAAACCCAAAATGCCGCAACTGTTTTGCAGCAAGTGCAATTGCAGATGAGAACGCTGGAATTGCCAGGCGTAGACGAAACGCTGGCCGCGCTGGCCACGGCTGCCGCCGGGCGCTGACAGCCCAGGCCCAGGCCCGCCCGCCACCCACCCTGTCGGCACCTTCATGCGCATCGTCCTATCGATCCTGACGCTGTTTGCGATTGCCGTGGCGGTGGCGCTGGTAGCGGGCAACAACCAGGGCACGGTCACGCTGTTCTGGCCGCCGTACCGTGTTGACATGTCTCTGAACCTGCTGCTGCTGCTGCTGGTAGGCGCGTTCGTGCTGATGCACATTGCGCTGCGGGCGCTGTCGGCGTTGTTTGCCATGCCGCGCGAAGCCCGGCGCTGGCGCTTGCAGCACAAAGAGCGGGGCCTGCATATGGCGCTGCTGGATTCGCTCTCGCACCTGACGGCGGGGCGCTTTATCCGCGCGCGCAAATCGGCCGAGCTGGTGTTGGTGCAGGAGACCGCGCTGGAGCGCGGCGGTGACAGGCTGGCCTACGGCGCGCAACTGCGCGCCTTGTCGCATCTGGTGGCGGCAGACAGCGCCCACGCCCTGCATAACCGCGATGCGCGTGAGGACCATTTTCAGCAGGCGCTGCAGCAGGCCTCCACCAAGTCCGCGCAGGAAACCCGTGACGGCGTGCAACTGCGCGCAGCCCGCTGGGCGCTGGACGACCGCGATGCGCCCGCCGCCCTGCGCTGGCTCGATGAAATGCCACAAGGCGCGGCACGGCGGACCATTGCGCTGCGCCTGCGCCTCAAGGCGGCGCGCCTGGCGCACCAGACGCTGGTGGCGCTGGAGACCGCGCGCCTGCTGGCCAAGCACCGGGCGTTTTCCGAGGTGGCGGCGCAAAGCATCGTGCGGGGTCTGGCCCTGGAGCACCTTGGCGCAGCGTATGACCCCGCGCAGCTACAAAAGGCGTGGGCTGAACTGGATGGGGCCGAGCGTGTGATGCCAGACATTGCCATTGCCGCCGCACAGCGCCTGCTGGCGTTGGGCGGTGATGTGGGCATGTCGCGCCTGTGGCTGCTGCCAGTTTGGGAGCGCATGGTGCAAGGCCAGGGAGCGCTGCCAGACGCACAACGGGTCAAGGTCATCGAGACGCTGGAGCGCGGATTTACGCAGGCGCAGGGTGCGCCCGATGCGCCGTGGCTGACGCGCATTGAGACCGCGCAGTTGCGCAGCCCCGGCGAGGCGCTGCTGCAATATCTGGCGGGCATCACCTGCATGCATTTGCAGCTATGGGGCAAGGCGCAGCAGCTCTTGAAGCAGTCGCTGCCCTTGCTGCGCAACAGCGCGCTCGAGCAGAATGCCTGGTTGATGCTCGCCGTGCTGGCCGAGCAGCGCGAAGATGCCAACGCCGCAACTGAGGCCTACCGCAACGCCTTGAGAAGCCGCGAGGAAGACGTGAAACTGTGACGTGGAAGTGTGGCGGGCGGTGCGACGTGACAGCGACGTGAAACACGCTGCTTTTCCTATTCCCGTTTCCGTTCGAGGTTGAAATCCAGGGATAAAAAAAGGGGCACTCACCGTGCCCCTTTTTTTGTGATGCCCAGCGGGCGCTACCCGGTCAGTCAGGCACCTCGCAGGCCCGCTGTCGCGCTGGGACTACTGCGGCGTGTTTTGCTCAAACGGCAGCGTCATGTTGCGCAGGTCGCGCTTGGTTTCCACCAGAACCAGCGGGCTGGCGTCAACCTGCATACTGGCCGGGCGCTCACGTGGCACGTGAATCGGCTTGGGCTCGGCTGCAATCGCGGCTTTGACAGACGCTGCCTTTTCCGGGTTGGAATTCACCCAGGCCAGGCCCGCCGTTTGCGCCACCTGGTTGAGCGAGTCCACCGGCAGCTCAAAGGTTTGCACCTTGGGCAGGCCTTGCGCTGTTGCTGCTGGCGCGGGTGCGCTCTGCCTTGGCGCTGCGGATGGTGTCGGCGCTTTGGCCTCTGAAGTTGCAGGTGCGGCCACTGGCATCGACACCGGCGGGCTTGCCACCGCAGTTTCTGCGCGAACGGCGTTGTTGGCAGTTACCTCTGCTGCCGCAGGCACAGCAGGCACGGAAGCAGGCACTGCAAAATAGCTAGCGCGCGGCTCGCGGTCTACTGGGGCTGGCAGGGCATTTGATCCTCTTGAATCAGCGGCAAAGCCTTCCAGCGGCTGCTGGTTGTCAAGCGGCGCACGGTCTTGGCGCTCGTTGCGCTCACCGCGCTCCGGGCGATCACCACGTTCCGCGCGGTCACCACGCGGGCCACGGTCACGGCCATAACGGTCGCGCGAACGTTTTTCGCGTCCCTGTGCGCCATCGGCATCAGCGCCTGCGTGCGCAGCGCCATTGGCCTCATCAAGGCCCTGGGGCGCGAATCCCGCGTCACGCGGCGGCGCTGCGTTGTCGACAAAACCGTTCACCGGGTCGGCAGCAGCGCCCGTTTGCACTGCGTCTTGCTGACGTGGGTTGCGGTCTGGCCTGCGCTCGTTCTGGCCTTCCCCACGACCCTCCCCGCGCGCATCGGCGTGGCTATCGCCTTGCTCATTGGCATTGGAATTGGCATTGACGCTGGTGCGTTCTCCGCCACGCTCTGCGCTGCGGCCACGCTCGCCGCCCCGGCTGCGTTCCGGGCGCTCACTGCGTTGCGGACGCTCGCCACCACGATCTGCGCGTTCAGCATTGCGTGGTGCGCGGTCTTGTCTTGGCTCTCTTGCGCCATCTTGGCCAGCAGAGTTGTCGCCATTCATGCCAAGCGCGGTAGAAGCGTCCAATGCTGACGGTTTGCCTTCTGCATCGAACCGCTCGCGCTGGCCCGGTCCTTGTCCTGGGCCTTGACCCGGTCCCGGTGCTGGACGATCTGCGCGGTCCCCCCTGGCACCACCCCGTCCGCCGCGACCACCCCGTCCGCCACGGCCGCCATCACGGGCTGCATCACGTGGTTCTGGCCGGACGCCATCACGTCCTTCGCGACTTTCACCCGGACCGTCTTGACGTGCGCCGTCGCGGCCACCCTCCCGTCCGCCATCACGCCCACCATCACGTCGCGCACCATCCCTCGGACCGCGCTCGGCAGGCTTGTCATCTTTTTTGCCGTCTGCCAGTGGCTTGACGGATGGGGCAGAAGCAGGGGAAGCTTCTGGCGTCACGCCCAACAGGCCCTTGATCCAGCCAAAAAAGCCTTTTTCAGCGGGTGCGGGTGCCGCCGCCATGCGCTGGGCCACCGGGGCAGGCTTGTGCGCCGAGTTATGCGCCGAGCTATGCGCTGGCTGCGCAGGTGCCGCATGCTTCACCGGCGCCGGCTTGGGCACGGCCACCGGCGCGGGCGCATCGGGCAGCACCCCTTTGATGATCGGCGTTTGTTTGTTGGTGGGTTCCTGAGAGCGGCGCGTCACGCCGGTCGGGTCTTCCATCTCTTCGGCCATTTTGTAGCTGGCTTCCATGCCGTCCAGGCGCGGGTCGTCGTGTTTCAGGCGCTCCAGCTTGTAGTTGGGCGTCTCCAGCGTCTTGTTGGGAACCATCAGCACGTTGATGCGCTGTTTGAGTTCGATCTTGGCAATCTCGGTGCGTTTTTCGTTCAGCAGGAACGATGCCACATCCACCGGCACCTGGCACAGCACGGAGGCCGTGTTGTCCTTGAGCGACTCTTCCTGGATGATGCGCAGAATCTGCAGCGCGCTGCTCTCCGTGTCACGAATGTGCCCCGAGCCACCGCAGCGTGGGCAGGGGATGGATGCGCCTTCAGAGAGCGCCGGGCGCAAGCGCTGGCGGCTCATCTCCATCAGTCCGAACTTGCTGATCGTGCCAAACTGCACCCGGGCGCGGTCTTGCCGCAGTGCATCGCGCAGGCGGTTTTCCACATCGCGGCGGTTGCGGCTTTCTTCCATGTCGATGAAGTCGATCACGATCAGGCCACCCAAGTCACGCAGGCGCATCTGGCGCGCCACTTCTTCGGCGGCTTCCAGGTTGGTGCGGGTGGCGGTTTCTTCGATGTCGCCACCGCGAATCGAGCGGGCTGAGTTCACGTCCACGCTCACCAGCGCTTCGGTGTGGTCAATCACAATCGCGCCGCCGCTGGGCAGTGTCACGGTGCGGGCGTAGGCCGATTCAATCTGATGCTCAATCTGGAAACGGCTGAACAGCGGCGCGTCATCGCGGTAGCGCTTCACGCGCGCCGCATGCTCGGGCATGACGTGAGCCATGAACTGCTGCGCCTGGTCGTACACGTCATCGGTGTCGATCAGGATGTCGCCAATGTCCTGGCTGAAATAGTCGCGGATGGCGCGGATGACCAGCGACGATTCCTGGTAAATCAGGTAAGCGCCCTTGCCGCCTTTGGCCGCGCCGTCAATCGCGCCCCAGAGCTTCAGCAGGTAGTTCAAGTCCCATTGCAGCTCGGGCGCGCTGCGGCCAATGCCGGCCGTGCGCGCAATGATGCTCATGCCGGTGGGGTATTCGAGCTGGTCCAGCGCTTCTTTCAGATCGGCCCGGTCTTCGCCTTCAATGCGGCGGCTCACGCCACCTCCACGTGGGTTGTTGGGCATCAACACCACATAACGGCCGGCCAGCGATACGAACGTCGTCAGCGCCGCGCCCTTGTTGCCGCGCTCTTCTTTTTCCACCTGCACAAGCATTTCCTGGCCTTCGCGGATCGCATCCTGAATGCGCGCCTGGCTGACTGAAACACCTTGCTGGAAATACTGCTTGGAGATTTCCTTGAATGGCAAAAAGCCGTGGCGGTCTTCGCCATAGTCGACAAAACAGGCTTCCAGCGAGGGCTCAACCCGCGTCACCACGGCTTTGTAGATGTTGCCCTTGCGCTGCTCGCGTCCTTCAATTTCAATCTCGTAGTCGAGCAGTTTTTGCCCGTCAACAATCGCCAGGCGGCGTTCTTCGGCCTGCGTAGCGTTAATTAGCATCCGTTTCATGGTTGCATCTCCTATTTCTGTTCTTCAATGCACCCGGTTTTGCCCGGGCGCGACACGCTCATGACGAGCAATTGATGCCGGATGCGACGCGTTGAAGTGAGGAGGAAATAGCCATAGGTGCCGAACTCAAAGACAGAATCCGGGCGGAGGCGCGTGGAGGGGAGCGAGGGGATGCGTTTGTGTTGTCGCTACTATTTCAGTAGCTGAATAAGCATGTACAACAAGGGCTATAGCCCGATTTGACCGATAAATCGCAGCCGGCGGGGCAAAAAAGCACCGCAGGCAGTGATCAATCAGGGCTATCAACACAAACATCTCGCTTCAATCCGCTGGCAGACGTGCTGTCTGCCAACTGTTTCATTCCGTATCAATATTTCAAGACGTCGGCTTGACCGTTTGATTTGCAGGCCACCGCAAGCAATTGGCTTGCAGTCTGCGAACAACTTCATTCGGCGGCATCGACTTTTTCCAGCGTGGCTGCCATCGGGTGGGTGGACCATCGTGGACTAAACTCCACCTTGATCGAGACTTAACTTACAGTCAAATCAACCACTTACAGCGCAACGCTAGTGAAATACATTATAGGGGCCAATCCAGAAGCTGTAAGCCGGGTTGAGGTGGACGACGATTCAGCCGGCCAGCGGCTCGACAATTTTCTGATGCGCCAGCTCAAAGGCGTGCCCAAAACCCACGTTTATCGCATCATTCGCAGCGGCGAGGTGCGGGTCAATAAAGGCCGCGCCCAAGCCGACACCCGTCTGGCCGCCGGGGATGTGGTGCGTCTGCCGCCCGTGCGAATTTCCGACAAAGTCGCTGAAAAGTTGGATAACCCGGCCCCCGCTCGTGAATTCCCCGTCCTTCTCGAAGACGAGCACCTGATCGCGATCGACAAACCCGCTGGCGTGGCCGTGCACGGCGGTAGCGGCGTGAGCTTTGGCGTGATCGAGCAACTGCGCCGCGCGCGGCCCCAAGCCAAATTTCTGGAACTGGTGCACCGGCTGGACCGTGATACGTCAGGCATTTTGCTGGTGGCCAAAAAGCGCAGTGCGCTCACGAATTTGCAAAATCAGTTCCGCGAGCGCGAAACCGGCAAAACCTATTTGGCGCTGGTGCAGGGCACCTGGCCCGCCAACAAAAAGGTGCTGGATAAACCGTTGGTGAAGTTTTTGCTGCCGGGCGTGGATGGCAAGGAAGGTGAGCGACGCGTCAAAGTCACCACCAGGGATGATCCGGATGGCATGAAATCGGTCACGTTGGTGAAGGTGGCCCGGGTGATGTCGATGCCTGCCCCTGCGGACAAGGCCAAGCTCGTTGGCATGACCCTGCTGGAAGTCACCCTCAAAACCGGCCGCACCCACCAAATCCGCGTGCACCTGGCCAGCGAAGGCCATCCGATTGCAGGCGATGACAAATATGGCGATTTTGAGTGGAACAAGGCGCTGCAAAAGCAGGGTCTCAAGCGCATGTTTCTGCATGCCTGGCAATTGCGGTTTGACCACCCTGCCACGGGCGAGCGGGTTGAGCTGCTGGCGCAGTTGCCGGAGGAGTTGGCAGGGGGGCGTTGGGATGGGCAATGAATACTTTCATCGCTGGAACCCTTGCTTTGCGGTTTTGATTGCTTTCACTAGCTGTGCCAGCTTTGCCTACAGCAATAAGTACACGATTGGCATCGACGTTTTTTCGAGTTTGGAAGCGCTAATTTGAATGCACTGACCAAGGCAAAGCTCGAAAGTATGGTTACGGACGGGGATGTCAGAGGCCTTGAAGTGGTAATCGCAGTCGGGCACGCCGCTTTAGGTGAACCGCAACCGCAGGTTTTGAGTGAGCGTCGCGCAATGGCCGTGAAGTTTTACTTGATGCAGCTAGGCATGCCCCGACGCGGATCGCCGTCAATTTAAGTTTGACCCATGCTGGCGATGTTGGCTGGCCCTGCTTCAAACAACTGGAATCCTTGCGCTGAGAGGATCTTGCGGCTTACATGGAAGGTCAACTGAAATCGACAGCAGGGGTCAATTCTGCGTGGGTGCCAACTCACTCAATCTGAATGTTCGCGATGGCTTTGCGGGCCGTGATTGAGGCATCGCACCGATTCAGTCTGGCTAATTTAGCTGCAACTTGACGGGGCAAGCAGCGCCGGGGGCAGGTGCTGATCTGCGCAGTATCAATCGGGCACAAGCGTCACACCGCCACCGGGTAATTCAGCACCATCCGCCCCCCATCAACCACAACAATCTCCCCCGTGATGTAGCTAGCCGCATCAGTCGCCAAAAACGCCACCGTATCCGCAATTTCCGACGGCTCGCCGAGTCGCTTCATCGGCGTGCGGCTCATGATTTTTGCCTTCGCCTCATCGCTGGTCAGCACGGCTTTGGCAGCCAGTTCGGTGGCGATGGTGCCGGGCGCGACGGCGTTCACGCGAATGCCTTTGTCGATCAGGGCCAGCGCCATTGCGCGCGTGAGCTGGTTGATGCCGCCCTTGCTGACGTTGTAGCTGGCAATCGTCGGGATCGCCAGCACGGCGTTGACTGAACTCATGTTGATGATGCTGCGGCGCAAGGCGGAGCCACTGATGCCTGTGCGTGCCTCGGCGCTGGCCCTGACACGCGCGACCGCCTGGCCGACCAGAAACGCGCCTTTCAGATTGACTCGAAGCACGGCATCGAAATCGGCTTCAAGCACGTCCAGAAAATCGGCGGCTTTGAAAATGCCGACGTCGTTGACCAGCACGTCAATGCGGCCATGCTCGGCCACGGTGCGCGCGACCAGCGCATCGACCTGCGCCTTGTCGCCGACATCGCAATGCACGTACAAGCCGCCGACTTCCTTGGCCAGCGCCATGCTGCGCTCGTCGGCCACATCGGCGATGACGACATGGGCGTTCTCGCGAGCGAAGCGGCGAATGCAGGCTTCGCCTATGCCCTGCGCGCCGCCGGTGACGACGCAGACGCGGCCAGCCAGTCCGAACCAGATTTCGTTGGTGTTTGATGGTGTTTTAGTGCTCATACCCGGATGGTTCCTGCGTAAGAAGCTACGAAAGTCATAGCAAATTCGGCGATATCGGCAACGTCTTTGCCAGGTGTGTACAGCGCCGAGCCGATGCCGAAGCCGTTGGCACCGGCGTCTAACCAGCCGCGCAGGCGGCCGGGCGAAATGCCGTCGACTGGCAGCAGCACGGCATCAAATGGCAGTACCGCGCGCAGCGCCTTCAACACAGCGGGCGTGATCATCTCGGCCGGGAATAATTTCAGCCCGGTGGCCCCGGCGTCGAGCGCGGCAAACGTTTCACTAGCAGTCATCACGCCGGGCAGGCAGACCAGGCCCAGCCGCGCGGCCTCCTGCACGACGGCGGCGTTGAAGTTGGGTGACACGATCAGCTTGCCGCCGGCTGCCTGCACCGCGCGCACTTGCTCGACCTTGAGCACCGTGCCGGCACCGATCAGCGCGTCGGGGAAAGCGTGCGCAAGCGCGGCAATGCTGGCAAGCGGATCAGGCGAATTGAGCGGCACTTCGATCTGCGACCAGCCTGCAGGGACGAGCGCTGTCCCGACCGCCACGGCCTCAGTGGGCGTGATGCCGCGCAGGATGGCGACGAGTGGCAGGGTGCGCAGCGCGCGGCCGAATTTTTCGTGAGGGGTCATCAATGCGCGTGCCACGCCTTGCTCGAAGGCCGCCGGTTCGTGCGCGGTCGCGGCGGCGGGGAGCGTGCGCGAAAGAATCGAATGCTGGCGCAGCAGTGCGTAGAACTCGCCGGTCATCCAGGTCGAGAAGTGCGTGATGCGGCTGGCTTGCACTGTGACCCATTTGCTGTGTGTGCCGGGCAGGACGATCACGGCATCAAGCAGATCAAGCTGCGCGAGCGCGCCGAACACCTGCGTTTCTTCGCCGCGCATCACGTCGGGGCTGCCGCCTGCATCGATGCTCAGGCCCGGCACGATGGCGATGCGACCTGGACCTGCGCGGTCTATCCAGGCCAGCCGCGCGGCAATGTCGGCAAAGCCGGTCGTGCAGGGGCAGTAGGGCGCTTCGACCCAGCCCTGCTGGCTGCCTGCCATACCGGCGATCAGGCACAGCGTGCCGGGTGTCATCCAGTCGCCGAAACACTGCGCGAAAACCGCCGCGAACTCGCCAGGCGCGACGCTCAGGATGCCACGCGGGAAGGCGCGCTCGTCCGATACGGAGCCGTTTTCTGCGATGAGGGCGCCGCGTAGCGATGAGGTGCCCCAGTCGATTGCAAGCAGGTGGGTCACGCAGGTGGGTCACGCAGGTGGGTCACGCAGGCCAGATACTATTTATTTAATAGCTGATTGCGCCCGTATTTATTGGGCTAATAGTCGATTTGTCTTGCATTTTGCGAGCGGTTTGGCTATTGCTTCCCTCTCCCGCAGGCGGGAGAGGGTCAGGGTGAGGGTGGGGGCGTTGAGAGCGTATCTTTGAGAACCGAAATGGGGAGCCCTCACCCCAGCTCTCTCCCAGAGGCAGAGGGAGTAGGACACGCCGCGAAAGATCATTGGGTTAGCGCTCATGCCCGCAGAGCTTCCAGTAACCGACAACCTTCGTGGCTCTATTCCTTCAC
>JAYVNK010000148.1:0-5549 GCA_043758475.1 Comamonadaceae bacterium
CCCACTTGTAGGACGCACTAGTAAAACGCTATTATATAAATAGCTAAGTATGCACTTTGGACTGGGGCTACAGCCCTATTTGATAGGTAATTCTGGCTAAATTTGCCAAATCTCATGCGTTTTCACACCTTTTCCCGCTCAAACGTCACCACATGGTCCACCTCGGCGCGGATGCCGATCCACTCGCCTAGTTTGTGGTCATGGTGGCTGGGCACGTGGGCCATGAGCATCTGGCCGTCTTTGAGGCGCAGTGTGTACAGAAACTCCGAGCCGCGAAAGGCTTTGCGGATGATTTCGGCTTTCACCGGGGCGGCGTCGTCATGCACGATATCGTCAGCTCGCAGTAGCACGTCACACTGGCCATTGGTGACATTGGCAACTTGGGCAACGGTGGCCAAAGTCTGCGGCCACGGCGACTCCGTCATTTCTGAAAGATTTCCAAGCGAGGTTTGCACGTTGATTCGGCCACCATCCTGCGTGATCGTGGCCGGGGCAAACACGCCGTGGCCAATGAAGTCGGCCACAAAGCGCGTGGCCGGACGGTGGTAGAGCGAATAGGCATCATCCCACTGGTGCAGTTGGCCTTCATGCATCACGCCAATCGTGTCGCCAATGGCAAAGGCCTCCAGCTGGTCGTGTGTGACAAACAGCGCGGTGGCACCGGCGGCTTTGAGGATGGCGCGCACCTCATGCGCCAGGCGTTCGCGCAAATCAACATCCAGATTTGAAAACGGCTCGTCCAGCAACAGCAGTTGCGGTTTGGGGGCCATGGCCCGGGCCAGCGCCACCCGCTGCTGCTGGCCGCCTGATAGCGCATGCGGATAACGCTTCTCGCTGCCCGACAGGCCGACCAGCGCCAACACCTCGGCCACTCGGTCGCGGCGCTCGCCCTTGGCCAGATGGTGAATGCCAAAGCCGACGTTGTGGCGCACGTCCAGATGCGGAAACAGCGCATAGTCCTGAAACACCATGCCGATGCGGCGCGACTCCGGTGCCAGGTTGACCGTGGCGCTGCTGACCACCTGGCCTGAGAGCTTGATGCTGCCTGCGGCCACCGCTTCCAGCCCGGCCACGGCCCGCAGCAGCGTGGTCTTGCCGCAGCCAGAGGGGCCAATCAGCACGCCAATGTCACCCGTGCGCAGCCCAAACGACACGCCATCCACAGCGGGCCGGGTGCGCCCCGCGTACTGGACTTTGAGCTGCGAAACCTCTAAAAACATGAGTGATTCCCTTTCAAAATCAATCCCAGAGGTTGTTGCACCGCCTTGTCGTGCTGAAGCACGGTCTGCGACGGCACGCCTACTCTCGAATTGATTTCGAAAGGGAATCGGATTGTAGATGCCTACAATTCTCATTTCGATCACGCAATTTAATCCAGCGTTTTATTCACTCGCTTTCTCCGCGCGTTTTTTCCATGCGCTTTAGGGCCACCTCCATCCATGCTCGTTCGACGCCGCTACAGCGCCTTTCATGCCTTCCTGGCGCTGCTCACCGTCGTGCTGCTGCTGCCCGTGCTGGGCGTGCTGGCGGCGTGGCTGCCGTTTGACGAATCGGGCGCTTTGGGAGTCCAATCCGCGCAAATTCTTGGCGAGATGCGGCGCACTGTTTTGCCGGGCTATGTGTGGACCACGCTGCTGTTGTGCGTGCTGGTGGGTGCGGGCGTGATTGCGGTGGGGCTGTCGTCAGCCGCTGCCGTTACATTGTTTGACTTCCCTGGCCGCAAGGTATTTGAGTGGGCGCTGCTGCTGCCGCTGGCCATGCCGGCCTATGTGGTGGCTTATGCGTACACCGACTTTTTGCAGTTCAGCGGGCCCTTGCAAACCATGCTGCGCAGCGCCTTGGGCGTGCAGGGCCGGGTGTTCCCCGAGGTGCGCAGCCTGGGCGGCGCAGTGTGGGTTTTCACCTTTGTGCTTTACCCCTATGTTTACCTTCTGGCCCGCTCTGCACTTGGCGAGCGTGCTACCCATTTGATGGAAGCTGCACGCCTGCTGGGCGCGCCGATGGGCCGGCGCATGGCCCAGGTGGCGCTGCCGCTCGCGCGCCCAGCCGTGGCCGCTGGCGTGGCGCTGGCGCTGATGGAAACGCTGGCGGACTTTGGCGTCTCAAGCTACTTCGGCATCCAGACCTTCACGGCCGGCATCTACAAAGCCTGGCTGGCGATGGACAACCGCATAGCGGCGGCGCAACTGGCGTCGTTTTTGCTGGTGCTGGTGGCCCTGCTGCTGCGCCTGGAGTACAAAGCCCAGCAGCGCATGCGCTTTGCTGCGGCCAAAGGCATGCAGGCCGGCTCTGCGGACGCGCAGCCCACACGGTTGCAGGGCAGGCAGCGGTGGATGGCCTGGGGCATTTGCAGTGTGCCGGTGCTGATGGGTTTTGTGCTGCCGGTGCTGTTCATGCTGCGGCCGCTTGCGGCAGACTGGTCAGTGCTGGCTTGGGACCACTTCTTTGCCTGGTCTTTCAACAGCGTGCGCTTGGGGGCGATCACGGCGGTGCTGGCGGTGGCCCTGGCGGTGACGCTGGCCTTCAGCGTGCGCCGGGGTGCCGATGTGTTCAGCCGCATGGCCGTGCAACTGGTGGGCTTGGGCTACGCGATTCCGGGTGCGGTGATTGTGGTCGGTCTGCTGCTGCCGGTGGGCTGGGTGCAGGCTGCGGTGCCGCAAAGCAGCGTCGGGTACTGGGTGACGGCCACGTCGCTGGGGCTGGTTTGGGCGTACCTCGTGCGGTTTTGTGCGGTGGCTTTGCAGTCGGTGCAAAGCGGGTATGCGCGCATTCCCACCAGCTTTGACGATTCGGCCCGCATGCTGGGCACGGGCGACGCGGGGCTGCTCGGCCGCGTGCATTGGCCCCTGCTCAAGCGATCCACAGCGGCGGCGGGCCTGCTGGTATTTGTGGACGTAATGAAAGAGCTGCCCGCCACCCTGGTGCTGCGCCCGTTCAACAGCGACACGCTGGCCGTGGTGGCGTACCAGCTGGCGCGGGATGAGCGGCTGGGTGAGGCGGCGTTGCCGTCGCTGGCGCTGGTACTGGTAGGGCTGCTGCCGGTGATTTTGCTGAGCCGCACGCTGAGGAGTTCGAACCGCCAGGGCGGGCCTGGGCAATTCGTGGGCGCGCCATAATCAAAATGTTTTCAAATATCCGGATGCGTTGATTTCTGAAACCTGCAACCGCAAAACCACCCGGCCCACAGCATTAACCTCATGGCAAAAGCACCTTCCAAAGCGGCTTCCAATCCGGTTTCCGAATCAGATCAGGTGTTTGACCTTGCGGCAGAACTGTTTCGCGTGATGTCAGCGCCGCTGCGGCTCAAGATCATCAGCAGCCTGTGCGATGGTGAAAAGAATGTGAGCGAGCTGCTGGGCGAAATCAGCACCACACAGCCCAACATGTCACAGCACCTCAACACGCTGTACCAGGCTGGCGTGCTGGGCAAGCGGCGCGACGGCGTGCAGATTTACTACCGCATCGTCAACCAGCGCGTGGTCACGCTGTGCCGCGCTGTATGTACCCAGATCGCTGCGGAGGCGGATTTGTCGCAGGTATAGAAGTAGAATTGGCTTCTATCCCCCGTCCTATATAAATAGTTAGCTATTATATTTGTAATTCAGCCTTGATTTTTTCGACGACAAACCGATCCCAGCAGCCCGATCAATCCCAGGCCCAACAGCGTGGCGGTGCCTGGCTCGGGTACCTGGCTGGGCTACAGAGCGAAGGTGAAATTGAGATTGTCCAAGGCTAAGGTGCCGTTCGTATTGTCCAGCTCCAGTATCAGCGCCTTTGGAAGCCCTGCCAACGTAGAGCCGCTGGTCAAGCCGATGTTGAAACTGGTACGCGTGTAGACCGCGCCCGCCACGGTTATGAGCCCTGAGTCCAGCAGCAGATGAGCGCCGGTGCAGGCAAATCCGCTGAAGTTGAGCAGTGGGGTCTGGGCGGCAGCGTCAATCTGCATGAGCGCTGCTGCCCCAAGCACTGAAGCGACGTGCTTGCGTTTCAGCCGGTTCACGTTTTTCCCTGTTGGTGATTTCCATTGGCACCTGCCTGGCCTGCGCAGTAACGGAAAAGCTGCCAGCAACAGCGCCAATGTCCCCGGCTCAGGCACCGTTCCGTTGGGTGGCGGCGGCGGGGGAGGAGGTGGGTCAACAATGCTTGCGCCAGTTGCTCGGGCCTGTGAGCGCCGCCCTGATCACCGGGGACACCGCACCCGACCGCCTGCGGGAAGCCACCCACAGCGGCCTGCCGCTGCTGCACAAGCCGCTGAATGCACTGCAACTCAAAACCTGCCTGTGCCAGCTCTTGGTGCCGCCAGCGGGCGCGGTTGCTGCTGAAGATGTTTCAAATTTAAATGCCCAGGCTGTCTAACCCGAATTCTCTTCTAAAATGACGTTTCCAAGCATAAAATAGGCCTATAGCCTTTGTCCCATATGCATAAGAAGCTATAAATATAGTAGTAACGCTTGGGCGCATCAGGAAGCGGCTGCGCAAAGCTACAACAAGGTATCTGCCCAAATATTCTGCGCCCAGTTCCACGCGTAGACGCCTTCCAGCGGCGTGGCCCCAGGCGACACGCCGCCCGAGCCCGCCACTGCCTTGAAGGTTTTTTCTGCTGCCACATACTCGTGGACCGACGCCACGTGGATCACCTGCGTGGCGTCCACAAAGCTGTAGCAGGTGTTGGTCAGCATCGGGCTGGCATTGACTTCCCAGCCAGACAGCTGGGCCACGATGGCCGCTGCCGCCACCTTGCCGTGGCTGTTGGCCATGTGGCCCGATTTGGGCATGCCGGGCGCAATCTGGATCGAGTCGCCGATCACGTGCACATCCTTGGCGGCGGTGGACTCAAACGTCAGGTAGTTCACCTGGCACCAGCGCGCGTTGGCGTTAGCCAGGCCGGACTTGACGGCAATGCTGCCCGCGCTCATGTTGGGCAGCACGTTCAGCACGTTGGCCTTCACGTCGCCTTGAATCTCGAACTTGACGGTGCTGGTCTGCCCACCCACCCCAACCGTCACGGCCACCGCCTTGTGCTGGGGCCGGTACTCGATGATGTCCTTGTAGTTGTCGGCCCAGAACTTCTTGAACAGCGGGCCTTTGGAGGTGACGTCCGGGTTGGCATCCAGAATCAGCACTTTGGAGCGCGGCTTGGCCGCCTTGAAGTAGCTCGCCACCTGGCTGGCGCGCTCATACGGGCCGGGCGGGCAGCGGTAGGGCGCTTCGGGAATGGTCAGCGCATAGACGCCGCCATCGGGCATGGCCTGCAACTGCCTGCGCAGGGCCACAGTTTCTGCACCGGCCTTCCACGCCTGCAGCACTTGGCCGGACGTGTTGGCCGCCTGCAGGCCTTCCACGCTGTTCCACATCAGGTCAATGCCGGGCGACAGGATGAGCTTGTCATAGGCAATGGTTGCACCGCCTGCGAGCAGCACCGTCTTCTTGCCCGCGTCGATGGAGGCCACCGTGTCCTTGACCACTTTCACACCGTGCTTGCTGCCCAGGCTGGTGTAGGGCGTGGTGATGTCACCCATAGTTTTGGAGCCGCCCAGCACCAGATTGGA
>JAYVNK010000149.1:0-5546 GCA_043758475.1 Comamonadaceae bacterium
GCCCGACGAGATTCCGCCCGAGTGCGGCGTGATGCTGTCAGAAAGCGATCAAGGCGGGGGCCTGGTGATTGCGCGGCCCGCGCCGCGCAAACCGATGGCGCGCATGCCGCATCACATCTGGATGGCGCTGGCCAAGGCAACGCCTGTGGCGCGTGCGGTGGATGATGGGCAGGTGAATTTTTAGATTTACTATATATATGGTAGCTAACCATGTATACAGGACGAGGGCTATAGCCAGTTTTTATGGGAATTAAACGGAATGACCCCTGCTAGGACATGGTTTTAAGCCACGGTTGCGCACCGCCACTGATCCGTTTATCGTCAAGCCCGCACGTCCGGCCTATCCATCAACTCAAACATCAAGGAGCAATTCATGAAATGCCTTCTGAAAACCCGAGTTATTCGCCCGCTCAAGTGGTCTTTTTTGGGTGCATTTGCGGCACTGGCGCTGGTGGCCTGCGGTGGCAACGATGATCCTCCGGCGCCCGCCAGCACCACCACCGTGTCGTCCGCCGCCCTGTCGGGCGACCAGGAGGTGGTGCCGACCCTCACGGGTGCGTTGGGCACCGGCACGCTGTCGCTTGTATTGCCGTCACGCAATGTCAGCGGGAACATTGTGCTTGACGGCCTAACCGCCACGGCGGCGCACATCCATCTGGGCGACACCGGCGTCAACGGTGGCATCATCGTGGAGCTCACTCAAACCACACCAGGCAC
This sequence comes from Comamonadaceae bacterium, assembly GCA_043758475.1. Lineage (GTDB taxonomy): Bacteria > Pseudomonadota > Gammaproteobacteria > Burkholderiales > Burkholderiaceae_C > JANYCG01. The sequence continues at coordinate 718 of JAYVNK010000149.1, forward strand.
CTGGTCTGTGCCGGCCGGCGCAACGCTGACCGAATCGCAGGCCACTGCGTTTGCCGCAGGCGGGCTGTACTTCAACGCCCACAGCCCGGCCAACCCGGGGGGAGAAATCCGCGGACAGATAGGCCGCGAAGTATTTGCGGCGCAAATGTCGTCAGCGCAGGAAGTGCCTACCAATGCCTCCAGCGCCACCGGCAACGGCTTGTTGAGCTTTGACCCCACTACAAAGGCATTCAAGGCGACTGTCACCTTGACGGGCCTTGCCGCCACTGCCGCCCATATCCATACTGGAACCACGGGCGCCAACGGGACCATCCTGTTTGGCTTGACGCAGACTACACCCACCAGCGGCGTCTGGGTGTCTGCGGCGGACGCGGTGCTGACTGACGCACAGCTCGCCACGCTCAAAGCAGGCGGGCTTTACTTCAACGCCCACAGCGTCGCCTTGCCCGGCGGGGAGATTCGCGGCCAGATCGCCCGCAACGTGCGCTTTGCCATCCTCAGCGCGGCTCAGGAAGTGCCTGCCAACGCATCCGCTGCCACGGGGTCAGGCTCGCTCATCGTTGACCCCGCAACCCGGGCTGCCACCGGCAGCATTGTCTTGACGGGCATGACAGCCACAGCGGCACACATCCACTTGGGCGCAGCAGGCAGCAACGGCCCGGTTATCGTGCCCTTGTCCAATACGGCTGGCAATGTGTGGGCGGTGTCCGCCAACACCGTCCTCACCTCCGACCAGTTCAAGGCTTACAAGCAGGGCAATCTGTACTACAACGCGCACAGCGTTGCATTGCCGGGTGGAGAAATTCGCGGCCAGATTCGGTAGCAGCAGCAGCAGGGGCTGTCGCGTCAATAGCCGTCCTTCGGCAACGCGGGCTGCCTGCTCTACGTTACGGATTTTTTCAACTGGCCCACATCACGCGCCAACTGCGTGATGCGTGCCAAAAAAATTTGGAGTGCTTGTAAAGTGTGCGGATGACAGATTTCCCGAAAGCTCTGCCCACGGCCACGGCCGCGTCCGTGTCCGTGCCGGATGCCTTGCCTGACCCTTTGCGCGACCCCGCCCCCATGCTGGAAGCCACCCGCACGGCTTGGGGCGGCAAAACTGACCTGTGGGTATTTGGCTACGCCTCGCTGATCTGGCGGCCTGATTTCGAGGTGGCCGAGCACCGCATCGCCAAAGTGCATGGCTGGCACCGCGCACTCAAAATGTGGAGCCGTGTGAACCGCGGCACTCCCGCGTGCCCAGGCCTGGTGTTTGCGCTGCTCTCGGGCGGCAGCTGCCACGGTGTAGTGCTGCGTGTAGCCGAAGAGGATGCGCATGACGTGCTACAAAAATTATGGCACCGCGAAATGGTCACCGGCGTGTACGACCCCAAATGGCTTCATTGCGCAACGCAAAGCGGCCCAGTGCAGGCACTGGCTTTCACGCTGTCGCGCCAAAGCCCCAACTACACCGGTGAACTGCACGAAGCCCAGTACCGCCAGATTTTCTCGGACGCCTGCGGGCGTTACGGCACCACTTTGGACTATGCCCGCCAGACATTTTTAGGGCTCAAAGAACACGGCATTCATGACCACGCTCTGGAGCGCCTGCTGTCGCACGCGCCGCCGTGATCACGGCCTCGCATCGACCAGCGCCTGCGCGCGCTGCAGGTCTTGTACGGTGTCAATGTCAGTCACGCATCCAATGTCATTTACTACTATTTCAATAGCTTTGTATGCACTGATAACGGGGGCTGCACCTTGATTTCCCTTCAAATTGAGCAAAGAAACCCGGCACGCGACCGAAAACCCCACCGGGTGCCCGCGCTGCCCGTTGCAAACGGGAACCACCACGTCATGGGGCCTCTTTTCGCCCGTCAAACCGTCCGCCAGGGTGCCCGCCAACACGTCAGCTAGAGCGCGAAGCGTTGCGCTCTGGATCAGCGGCAAATCCCCCGGCAATACCAGCCACCCGTTCGCATCGAGCGTGGCCCGTACGGCCGCCGCAATCGAATCGCCCATGCCGGGGTGGCCGGCGTCTTCCAGATGCCAGGGCAGGCCGCTGGCACGCACGGCATCCAGCACATGGTCCAGCACCGATTTGCCTGCCAGCAAGGCGCGCAGCTTGTGCGTGGTGCCCCCAGAAACTAAAAAACGCTCGCCCCGCCCTGAGGCGAGAACGAGCACCGTGGGGAGTGCTGTGACTGAAGCCGTCAACGACGCAACCGGCTAAACGGCTAAACGGCTAAACGGCTCAACCGGCTTAACGGGTTCAGCGGGTTCATGCCATCTTGATCGCGTCAGCCGTCATCGGCAGTCTGCGCACGCGTTTGCCGGTCAGCGTGGCCAGCGCGTTGGCAATGGCCGGCGCTATCAGTGCGGTAGCGGGTTCACCAATGCCACCGGGCTTCTCAGTACTGTTGACCAGCACGATGTCAATGGCCGGGGCCTCGTTCATGCGCGGCAGCAGGAACTGGTGAAAATTGGTCTGCTGCACGCGGCCTTTTTCCATCGTGATGTCCTGCATGATGGCCGAACCCAAGCCAAACACGATGCCGGACTGAATCTGTCCTTCCACAATGTCCGGGTTGACCATGCGCCCCAAGTCAGCCGCGACGGTGACCCGGTGCACCTTGATGGCTCCATTTTCCATGCTGATCTCGGCAATTTGGGCCATATAGGTGTCGTACCCTTCCATCAACGCAATGCCACGCGCACGGCCATTCAGCGGAGTACGGCCCCAGCCCGCCTTGTCTGCCGCCAGCTTGAGCACGTTGGCAAAACGGGGCTGATTCTTCAGCAGCGCCATGCGGTACTCGTAGGGGTCCTTGCCGGCCGCAGCCGCCATTTCATCCATGAAGCTTTCATTGGCGAAGGCGTTCATGTTGTGGCTCACCGCGCGCCAGTAGCCCACGCGCAGGCCGGTGTCGTGAATAATCAGATCGTGCTGCGTGTTGGGGATGTCATACGGCGCCACAGCGGCTTCGGCCATGAAGGCGTCAAACGTGTCTTTGGGCAAACCAAACGCGCGCTGCGTGACCGACTGCGACGCCACCTTGAAATGCAGCGCCACCGGCATGCCCTGCGCATCCAAGCCCGCCTTGAGCTGGTTGACGCCCAGGGGACGGTAAAAGTCGTGCGTCATGTCGTCTTCACGTGACCACAACAGCTTGACCGGCCGGCCCACGGCTTTGGAGATTTGCGCGGCCTGCACGATGAAATCAAGCTCAATACGGCGGCCAAAACCGCCGCCCAGGAAGGTTGTCTTCAGGTCGATGTCTTCAGGCTTGATGCCCAGCGCCGCAGCAACTGAACCCTGCGCACCCTGCTGAAACTGGGTCGGGCCAATCAGCAGGCACTTGCCACCGGCAAAGCTGGCGGTAAAGTTCTGGGGCTCCAGTGGCGCATGCGCCTGCATCTGCGACACATATTCGGCCTGCATCGTTTTTGCGGCACCCCTCATGGCGGCACCTACATCGCCCACCGCTTTGCCAATGGGAAGAACTTTTCCGCTGGCCAGTGCAGTACGCGTCCCCGCCAGTGCGGTGTTGTGGTCCAGCGCAGCGCCTGCGCCTTCGTCCCACTGCACCACCACTGCCTTGCGCGCCTTCTGCGCCTGCCAGTAGCTGCTGGCAACCACCGCCACGCCGTCATTGATCTGCACCACGTCAATCACGCCGGGCATTCCTTTGGCAGCAGTGGCGTCAAAGCTCTTGACCTTGCCGCCAATCACGGGGCACTGCTCCAGGCTGGCGTACACCATGCCGGGCAGCTTGACGTCAATGCCAAATTCGGCGGTACCGTTGACCTTGGCGGGCGTGTCCAGGCGCTTGACGCGCTTGCCAACGATTTTGAAGTCTTTCGGGTCTTTCAAGGCCACTTTTTCGGGCACGGGCAGTTTGGATGCCGCCTGGGCCAGCTCGCCATAAGTCGCTTTACGGCCCATGGGGCCGGTCACCATGCCGTTGTCAGCCGACAGAATGGCACGGTCAACGTTCCATTTTTGCGCGGCGGCACTGATCAGCATTTCGCGCACTTGGGCACCGCCCAGGCGCAGCTTTTCCCAGCCATCGCGCACGGAGGTGGAGCCCCCGGTGATCTGCGCGCCCAGCAAGGCGTTGGCATAAATCGCACCGGGTGGTGCAATGTCAACCTTGACGCGGGCAATGTCTACATTGAGTTCCTCGGCAATCAGCATGGGCATGGAGGTGTAGACACCCTGCCCCATCTCGGACCGGGCTGATATCAGCGTGATGGTGTTGTCATCGGCAATGTGCACCCAGGCATTGGGCGTGTACACGGTGCCTGCGGCCAGCGCCTGGCCGACTGTGCCGGGCAGGGCAAAGCCCATGACCAGGCCAGACGTGGCGATGGAAGAGGTTTTAAGAAAATCGCGGCGGGACGTTTGCATGGTGGTTTGCATGATGTGTGTCTCCTCAAGCGGTGCGCATGGTGGAAGCCGCATCCTTGATGGCGGCGCGGATGCGGGGGTAGGTGCCGCAACGGCAGATATTGCCGCTCATTGCCGCATCAATCTCGCTGTCACTGGGGTTCTTGTTGGTGCTCAGTAACGCCGCAGCGCTCATCAGCTGGCCCGACTGGCAGTAGCCGCACTGCGGCACATCGTGCTTGATCCACGCCACTTGCAGCGGGTGCGTGTTGTTAGTGGACAGGCTTTCGATGGTCGAGACCTTTTGCCCGGCCACGCTGGACAGAGGCGTCTGGCAGGAGCGCACGGCCTGGCCATTCAGGTGCACGGTGCAGGCGCCGCACAGCGCCAGGCCGCAGCCAAACTTGGTGCCGGTCATGCCCAACTCATCACGGATCACCCACAACAGCGGGGTATC
>JAYVNK010000150.1:0-5544 GCA_043758475.1 Comamonadaceae bacterium
ATCGCGGCCGCCAATCCGCACGCCTGGCATCGCACGGCTGTCGATGCCGCGTTCATCCGCGATGCATCAGAGCGCAACCCGATGCAGGCCTTTCCCTACACGCGGGCACATTGCTCGACGTGGAACGTGGACCAGGCGGCTGCGTTGCTGTTTTGCTCAGCAGCGCGGGCTGAAGAATTGGGCATTGCCCGATCACGCTGGGTGTTTCCGCTGGCCAGCACGGAATCCAACCACATGGTGGCCGTGTCGGCGCGCGCGGACCTGGCCGCATGTCCGGGTGCCCGCATTGCGGGCGGCGCAGCGCTGGGCGGTGCCGGGCTCACTGCGCGGGACATTGATCTGGTAGACCTCTATAGCTGTTTTCCCATGGCCGTGCAGGCCTATGCGGACGGTTTGGGCCTGTCGGTGGAGCGCGACCTCACGGTAACGGGCGGCATGGCGTTCGCTGGGGGCCCCTACAACAACTACGTCTTGCAGGCCACCTGCCGCGCTGCCGAACTGATGCGCCAGGGCCAGGGCCGTACAGCCCTCATCTCCAGTGTTTCGGGTGTGCTCACCAAACAGGGCTTTGGGCTGTGGTCGGTCGATGCGCCTGCGCGCGGCTTTGTCCACGAGGACGTGAGCGCGGCCGTCGCGCGCGAAGTGCGGGCAGTCGAGGTGCTGGACGACTTCAGCGGGCCGGCGACCATTGCCGGGTACACCGTGTTGCATGGCCGAGGCCAGGCACCGCGCGGTGTGGCGCTGGTCGATACCGCGCAGGGGCAACGGGCCATGGCGACCATCGACGATGCTGCACTTATCGCACGCATGCAGCAAGAGGAATTCGTCGGTCGGGCGGTGCAGGTTGACAGGGATGTTTTGTTGCCATGACGGACGCTGCAAAAGATGCCCCACAGGTGGCCCACGACGTGTGCGCGCTGCCGCTGGTGCGCCGCCTGGCCGCGATGCTGGACCGCGACCCCATGACCCTGCGCGAAGGCGACCCGCTGCCGCATGGCTGGCACGTGGCGCTTTTCAACACACCCACCCGGCAATCGCAACTGCGCGGCGACGGGGCGGCAGGCCTGGGCGTCAGCTTGCCGGACATCGGCCTGCCGCGCCTGATGATGGGTGGTCGGCAATGCCGCTTCGCGCACGACATCCCTGTCGGCAGCCATGTGCGGCGCGAAACGCGCCAGGGCGAGGTGCAGATCAAGCACGGCCGCTCGGGCCGCTTCGCGTTGGTGCAGGTTGAACACCGCATTTTTGTGGAAGAAGGGCAGCAACCCGCTGTGATTGAAAACACCGATTACGTGTTGCGTGAAGCGGCCAGCCTGCAAGCGCCCCTCGTGCCGCCTGCGCCAGCAACTCCCGCCACGACTGCCACGCTCGGGACGCCTAAGACACAGGCCGTCGAAGCACGCAAGCCCGATGCCAGCATGACCCTGGTACCTGACGAAGCCCTGTTGTTCCGCTACTCCGCCATCACCGACAACCCGCACCGCATCCACTACTACCTGGCCTATGCGAAGGGCACCGAGGGCTACCCCGGCCTGGTGGTCAATGGCAGCATCCCGGCCATGTTTCTGTTGGAGCTGTTTCGCGCGGCAGCCGGACGTGAGCCGGCGACATTCACCTCGCGCAATGTTGCGCCCATGTTCAGTGGCCGCGCTCTGCAACTGAACGCATTGAAAGACGGCCCCTCATGGCACCTTTGGGCGCAGGACAGTCAAGGGCAAACCATGTTCGACGCGCGTGCAACGTGACGACTATTATTTGACGATGGACGATGGACTACCCGTACTTCCATTTCACAAATTTACTGCCTTTGCAAACGCCTCGCTTTCAATCTCTGAAGGACACGCCATGACTGAAATCATTTTCCCTTGCCGCCAAACCCGCCGTGTCGGCAGAAGGCTGGCGAGCAGTGCCTTGCTTGCCGCAGCCGCGTTGTGCGCGCTGCCCGCACTGGCGCAGACTGCGTATCCCACCAAGCCGATCCGCCTGATCGTGTCTGTGGGCGCTGGCGGCGCCACCGACGCGCTTGCCAGGCGCCTGGCGGACCGGCTCTCAAAGTCCATGAACACGCCCGTCTATGTCGAGAATCAACCGTCCGGCAGTGGCGTCATCGCCGCCACTACGGTGGCCAAGGCGGCACCGGACGGCTACACGCTCCTGATTGGCACCAACACCACGCACGCCGGCAATGCCAGTTTTTTGAAGAGCATTCCGTACGACCCTGTCAACGACTTCGAACCGATCTCTCGCCTTGGCATTGCGGCGCTGGTGCTGACGGTGAACAACTCGGTGCCCGTAAATAACGTGCCGGAATTCATTGCGTATGCCAAGGCCAACCCTGGCAAACTGGCGTTTGGCGCAGGCACCGGGTCGGCCCGTCTGGCCTCCGAAATGCTCAAGGCCAAGGCCGGCATCGACATGCTCGGTGTTCCCTATAAATCGAATGCCCCTGCGTTGACCGACCTTCGCGGCGGCCAGATTCAGGTGCTGCTGGGGGACATCGCCTTGATGTTGCCGCACATCCGCTCTGGCGCGCTCAAGGGCCTGGCGGTGTCCAGCGCGCGCCGCGCAGCCGCCATGCCAGAGCTGCCGACGCTGGCTGAAGCGGGTGTGCCGGGCTACGAACTTGTCGGTTTCATCGCCGCGTTCGCACCTGCCAAAACACCCCAGACGATCGTGCAGCGCCTGAATGAAGAGATCGGGCGCATCCTGCGCGACAGGGAGTTTGTAGACAGCCTCACCGCCTCGGGTGTGGACGCAGCGCCGACGTCGCCTGAACAGCTGCGCGAGTGGGTCATCTCAGAGACCCGCAAGTGGCGTGAACTGTCCCGCGCTGCAGGCATTGAACCCGAATGACGCCCGCCATGAATGACCCGGCCCAAGGTTTTGTGGGTGTGCGCGTCGTCGAATACGCGGATGCCGGCATCGCCGCCGCCTACGCGGGATGGTTGCTGGCGCGCATGGGTGCGCAGGTGACCCGGCTGTTCGGCCCATCGCCCAGCGTTCGCGCAGCCACCAGCCCGGTGCAGTTGGCACTCGACGTGTTGGCCGACGGCAAGGCCAGCGCACCTTGCCCCGGCACGGCTGCTGAACTCGACGCGCTGCTCGCCGCGTGCGATATCGTGCTGTGCGATGCGCCAGCAATGCTCGAAGTGCTCGCCGGGCCGGTAACGGCGATCAACCTGCGGTTGCCAAGATTGATCGTCGGCATTGCAACCACCTTTGGCCTTGACGGCCCCTATGCCGGGCTTGCAGGCGGCGCCCTGGATGCACAGGCCCTGAGCGCCGTCGCCTGGTGCATGGGCGAGATGGGACGTGAGCCCCTGTCGTTTCCGCCGGGCGTGCTTGAACACCAGGCTGGAGCAATGCTTGCCGCAGGTTCGCTGATGGCACTGGCGGTGCGGGACGCGCACGGCAGCGGCCGCGTCGTGGACGTTGCGCTGGCCGATGTGCTGGCCAGTTACGTCGCCGGCAACAGCCCGCTGTATGTCCACCACGGCCTGCAATGGCAGCGCAGCGGGCGCCGTGCCTCGGGCTCGGGCGGCGCCTACCCGTACATGGTCTTGCCGTGCAAGGACGGACAGGTGTGTGTCTGCGGCCGCACGCGCGAGGAGTGGGGACGCCTGGTGCAAGTGATGGGCAATCCCGAATGGGCGTCCCAGCCGCGTTACAAGGACTTGCGCGCTATGGGCAAGCTGTACCCTGATGAAGTCGACCCACTTGTCATGCCATGGTTTGCCGAGCGCACCATGGCCGAGCTCGAAGCCATTGCGCTGAAAAACAACCTCATCGTCTCGCCCATCCGGAATTTTTCCGATGTGCTTCAGACGCGGCATTTCGCAGAACGGGAATTCCTGGCAGACGGATATGCTGCCGGGCAGAAGGTCAAGGTGCCAGGCCTTCCTTTTCGCGTTTTAGAGGCGCGCGATAAATCTGCGCCCAACCTGGCTTCAAGCCTGTTGCGGGTTGCCGCGCCGCTACCGCCGAAAGACGGGCCGGGCGACGTTGCCAGGCCACTCGCGGGCATGCGCGTGCTGGACTTTGGCTGGGTCTGGTCGGCGCCGTGGGTCGGCACCATGCTGGGCGAGCTCGGTGCCCAGGTAATCAAGGTCGAACATGCGCTGCGGCCCGACAACCTGCGCCTGTCGGGCCGCGTCATCCGGGATGGCAAACCGCTGGAAGGCCCCCACCGGGAAATGTCTCCGATGTTTCACCAGATCAACCACGGCAAACTGGGCATCACGCTCAACGCCAAGGAGCCGCGCGCGGTAGAACTGCTCAAGCGGCTGGCCAGCATGAGCGACCTGGTTGTCGAGAACATGTCGCCGGGCTCGATGGAGCGCAGCAGCCTGGGGTACGAGGCCCTGCGCGCCGTCAACCCACGCATTGTCATGCTGGCCATGTCGGCGGCGGGCCAGTTCGGCGCGCTTGCGAACATGCGGGCGTACGCGCCGACCATGTCCAGTTTTGTTGGCATGGAAGCCATGGTTGGCTACGCGGATGAGGTGCCGATGGGTGCGCTTAACTTCGGCCTGGGCGATCCAAACGGTTCGGTGCATGCGCTGGTCGCCGTGCTGGCTGCCTTGCGGCGGGCGCTCTCCACCGGCCAGGGCTGCTACATCGACCTGTCCCAAATCGAAGGGCTGCTGGGCACTTTGCGGCCTTACTTGATCGACTCCCAGATGCAGGGCCGGCAGTCGCCCACGCTGGGCAACAGCCATCCCGACATGGCGCCACATGGCATGTATCCCGCTGCCGGCACGGACGCCTGGCTCACGTTGTCGGCAAAGGATGACGGGCAATGGCAGGCATTGCAGCAACTGGCCACAGGTGAAGCCTGGACGCAGGACGCACGGTTCAACACCCTGGAAAACCGGCTGGCGCACCGTGCCGAACTCGACGCGGCCCTTGCCCGCTGGACCGTGATGCAGCCGCGCGATGTGCTGGTCGCCCACCTGCGGGCGGCGGGCATCGCCTCCACGCCCGTGCTATCGGTGCAGGAGCAATGGCAGGACCCGCACTTTGCAGCGCGGCAAATCACGCAGGAAGTCGAGATTCCGGTTTTCGGCAAGGCCAACATGTTCAAGGCACCTTGGCGATTTTCTGACTTTGCGCCCGAGGTGACCCATTGCGGCCCTGCGACCGGCCAGCACAACGACAGCATATTTGGTGAGTTGCTGGGCCTGTCACAAGCGGAAATAGACGACTTGAAACAAAGCGGCGTCATTGCCTGACGCCCAGCCGCACAGGAGGCCGCAACCATGAACGAACAAGCCAATACGCCCGCAACACCGGTACTTGCGTCCGCACCTGCCACGCAGGCCCCGGCCCTATGGGAAGGCGCACTGGAAGAGGCGCGCAGCCTGATCGGCGTGGACCTGCGCCGCACCGGCCAGACCTGGAACACCGAAGCCGCGCCCGATTCAGTGCGCCATTTCTGCTGGGGTTTGGGCGACGAAAACCCGCTGTTTTGCGATCCCGCCTATGGCGCAAAGAGCCAATGGAACGCAGCCCTGGCGCCGGGTTGCTTCCTCTACACCATCGACA
>JAYVNK010000151.1:0-5539 GCA_043758475.1 Comamonadaceae bacterium
GACGGGGGCTATAGCCTTAAAAAGCTGTGGAAACGGGCTGCCAGGCCGCGCTGCATACAAATCCAGCATCGCTTCACTCACATAGATGCCAATTTGCCCTGGTGGGACCGGCAGCGGGTCGCCCACCAGCGGCAAGGCATGGGACGGGTCGTCAAGCTGGCGGGCGATCAGCGCTACTGCGGGGCGGGCGGGGTCCATCAGCAACTGCTTGGTGCGCTGGGTGGCCACGCGTTTGACGCCCGGCGTCTTGGCCACGGCCTGCACAAATTCAGGGGTGAAGAAAACCGTATCTCCCGCCGCAGTGGAATTGGCCGTGCGCACGTACAAATCGGCAGGCAACACCACGTCAAGCCATGCCGTGATCGACGCACGAAAGCTGGCCACCATGACGGTCAGCGCCACGGCCAGGCTGAGTGACGCCACCACGCCGCTCACGGCTACGCTGGCGCTCTCGCGGACACGGCGCGCGCGCTCCACCGCCAGCAACGGCAGCAGCCGCTGCTGTACCCAGGGGCTCACGCGGTCCAGCAGCAGCGCGATCAGCCAGGGCAGCGCGGTGATGCCGCCCACCAGCAGCAGCGCAACCGACACATACGCCGGCAGGGGGATGCCAAATAGGGCTGGAGTCCTCGCCAGAATTGCACTGCCAGCTATCAAAATAATACTGACCCAGTGTGCTCGGTCGCGCACGGCGGATGCGCCCAGCCCTTTGAGTGTCTGCGCAGGCGGCAGCCGTTGCGCCATCCGGGCCGGCCACCAGCCGCCTGCCAGCGCAGCCACAAATCCCAGGGCCGCGTAAACGATTGCGGCGGTACCGCTCCAGTGCAAGGTCGGTGCCACGCCAGCAAAGTAGCCACCCCCCAAATCGCCGCCCAACACGCGCAACGCCAGTGCAGCCAACGCCGTGCCCAGCGCAATGCCCGCCAGGCTGCCCACCAGGCCGAGCGCACCAGATTCCAGCAGCACCAGCCGCAGGCGCTCTTTGCCTGTCAGCCCCAGCACGCCCAGCAGCGCAAACTGCTGCGCGCGCTTGGCCACGCTGAGCGACAGCACCGAGAACACCAGGAAGGCCCCCGTGAACAGAGCCACCAGCGCCAGCACCGTGAGGTTGACCCGGTACGCGCGCGACAGGTTGCCAATGCGCGCCGCAGCATCCCCTGGTGCGCCTGCCGTAACAACAGCAGGCCAGCCGGGCGTGCTTTGAAGTGCTGCCATGAAAGCGGTTTGGTCCGTGCCCGGCTTGAGCTTCACGTCGATGCGTGACAGCAGGCCCTGCTGGCCAAACAGGTCTTGCGCAGCGCCAATGTCCATCACGGCAAGGGCGGGGCCGCTGGCGTTGACGGTGCCCGCCGCAGTGACGTTGCGCAGTTGCAAGCCGGATTGCAGACGCAGCAGCGCGCTGCCTGGCGCGGGCAGCAAGACCTGCGCGCTGGCATTCAGAAACACATTGCCGGGCGCAAACAAGACAAACCGGTCAGACACTGCGGCGGGCACTGGCATCAGCGCGGGTGCCACAAACCCGACCGTCAGCGCATCAACGCCCACCACGCGCAGGGCCACTCGCTTGCCGTCGCTGGCTACCGCGTAGGTGCTGATCTCCAGCACGGGAGACGCTCGCACCACCTGCGGATGGGCGGCCACCAATCCAAACACCGACTCATCGAAAGTTCCCTGCGCCGCGCGCAACTCCAGATCAGGCTGGCCATTGACCGACCGCACCGCCTGCGAGAATTCGTCCAGAGCCGATGCGTTGATCAAATGCACCGAAAACGCCAGCGCCACCCCCAGCATCACCGCCACCGCTGCTGCAGCATTGCGCCAGGGGTGGTGGCGCAGCTCCTGCCACGAGAAGGTCTTGAGCAACGGCAGCAGGGTGGGGGACAATGGCATGGGCACGACGCAGTATATTGAGACCCATGCAGACACTCCCCACTTTCGACGACGTGGTCGCTGCCGCCTTGCGGCTTGAAGGCCACGCCCACCGCACGCCTGTCCTCACGTCCAGCACCGCCAACACCGCGCTGGGTGCCAGCGTTTTCTTCAAATGCGAGAACTTCCAGCGCATGGGCGCGTTCAAATTCCGGGGCGCGTTCAACGCCATGGCCAGGCTGGACGCCGCGCACCGCAAGGCCGGCGTGGTGTGCTTTTCGTCCGGCAACCACGCGCAGGCGGTGGCGCTGTCGGGCCAGTTGCTGGGCATTGCCACCACCATCCTCATGCCGCTGGACGCGCCGCCCCTCAAGATCGCGGCGACGCGAGGCTATGTGGAACCCATATGCGGTCGCAGTGGCGGTGGCGACGGCGGCGGCGAAGTCATCCTGTACGACCGCTTCAAGGATGACCGCGAGGCCATGATGCATGCCCTGGCGCATGAGCGCGACCTGACCATGATCCCGCCATTCGACCACCCTGATGTGATTGCAGGCCAGGGCACAGCCGCCAAGGAACTGATTGACGAGGTCGGCGCGCTGGACTGTTTGTTTGTCTGCCTGGGTGGCGGCGGGCTGCTCGCGGGCTCCGCTTTGGCGGCACGCGCGCTGTCGCCTGATTGCAAGATTTACGGCGTAGAGCCCGAGGCCGGCGATGACGGCCAGCAGTCATTTCGCAGCGGTGAACTCACCCGCATCGCCACGCCAAAAACCATTGCCGACGGCGCGCAAACCCAGTCGCTGGGCCAGCTCAACTTTGCACTGATCCGCCGCGACGTGACCGACGTGCTGACGGTCACTGATTCGCAACTGGTGGAGGCCATGCGCTTCTTTGCCGAGCGCATGAAGATGCTGGTGGAGCCAACTGGCGCGCTGGGGTTTGCAGCGGCCTGGCATGGTGGCTTGCCGCTGCGCGGCAAACGGGTGGGTGTGATTGTGAGCGGGGGCAATGTGGATTTGATGCGTTTTGCGGCGCTAATAGGGGCAGCAGGGAACGTTGACTGATCGCGCCTCACGGCGTGGCTTTGGCTGCCTGTTTCCGACTCTGCCCGCCTTTGTCCTCCCCGGCTCGGGCTGCATAGACAAAATCGAAAATACTATAATAAATATAGCTAACTATGCATACTGGATTAGGGCTACAGGCTGTTTTGATAGGAATTTTGGCTCATTTTTCCTCCAGCCACCGTCCAACGGCCTGATGGGACCACTCCTCAACACTCACGCCGTAAAAATACTGCGGCTGTGAGGGCGGTGTCAGCTTCATTTTGACCTCCAGCTCTGCAACGCCCAGCGTGGCCTGGCGCATCATTTCACGCGTGGACAAAGTCAGCAGCGTTGGCTGGCGAAGCAACTCCTTGATGAAGAAGGTGTTGTCGCTTTTCGGCTGGCAGCCAAATGAGCTTCTGTCTTTGGCGGCGGCAGCAAGGATGATGCGGCTTGGCTTGCGCAATGGCTCGATGAATGACCCCGAATGGCAGGCCGAAATGACGAGCAGTGTGGGCCTGTCGCCCAGCGGCTCCAGCCACCGGCCAACATCGGCAACCGACGCAACGCCTAAGGGCTGTTTGCCCGCCTGCACGGATAGAAAACCATCGGCCCCGTGGGACGACAGCAAAACCATCACCTTGTCCTGGGGCCGCGCCAGTGCAGCCAGGTTTTTCAACACAGCGGCAATGTTTTCACGGGTGGCGTAAGGCAAATCGGCATCCTGCCCAGGGATCGGGTTGACGAGTTTGAACACGATGGCCTTGGGGTCCACTTTGCGGGCAACTGACTCGGCCAGCAGCACGTCATTGCGAAACGCGGTGGTCTGGTCGTTCATCGCCACCCCGGCAAACAGCAGGCGCGGCGCGGCCTCTTGCGCCATGCCGGTTTTTGCCGCCTCAATTTGCTGCGCCAGCAAGGCATCGCTTCTGGCCTTGATGTCTTTGGAGTAGGGCGATGTGGCGCATGCGGCAAGCACGATGGCCGCGCACAGCGTCAGGCAAAGGCGGCAAAACTGATTTAGCCGGTTCATGGTTTCGTTTCCTTTCTGGGTGCAATCAAGCGGGAAATCACAGCGAATGCGAAAAACCTGTTCGACGAGTGTTGCAGATTTCACGCTTCTTTAAAACGCGTGCTGCATAACCTGCAAATTTGAGACTTATTCCGCACTCGCGCGCCGTTCGCCGTATTGACCAATTTCTGCCCGCCGTTACATTGGCATACATGTCGGTGCCAAGGCGATCACCCTTGGCGAGCAAAGCACCAGTGTCAACTATCGTGATGCTACCGGCGCCATATTCTTCCCTACAATTGCAGCTATCACCGGGGGTGTCGGCTTCTCTTCAAATAGCTGGGTCGGCTGAGAGATACCCCACTCACCTGATCTGGGTTATGTCACTTTGGGGCCAGCGTAGGAAGCGTGATGGCCTGATCAGCTTCCGTCTGTTCATGCGCCCTGCGACTGACGCATTGAAAGAGCGGACAGCATGAAGCCTCAAAATTCCGGTTTCCATTCGGCGCTGAAAGTGGCGATTCGGGCGCTTGCCACAACGCTTTTGGCGAGTGCGGTCGCACACGCCAGCGAATTGCGCGTGCTGGTGCACAGCTCGTTCACATTGCCCAAGCCGTTGCTGGCGCAGTTTGAGCAGGACGCGGGCGTCAAGCTGGTCATCATCAAGGCGGGCGATGCGGGGGAAATGCTCAACAAGCTCATCTTGACGCGCGCGCAGCCGATTGCCGACGTGGTATTTGGGCTGGACAACGCGTTGATTGGCAAAGCCGCTGCGGCCAATGTGCTGGACAGCTATTCGGGCCCTGCGGCATCGCGTGCCTCAGTGGCATTGCGAGCGGGTGCCCTGACAGCTTCGCAGTCAGCGTCCCAGACCGGTTCGCCCGCAGGCTCAATTCAGCCCACCCTTGTGCTCCCCGTTGACTACGGCTTCGTCACAATCAACTACGACCGCGCCTGGTTCAGAAAAAACAATCTCGCACTGCCAAAATCATTGGAAGACTTGGCGCAGCCCGCTTACCGCAACCTGCTGGCCGTGCAAAACCCGGCCACGTCAAGCCCAGGCTACGCCTTCATGCTGGCAACCACTGCGGGCTTGGGCGAAGAGCCCGCATTTGCCTGGTGGGCGAGGATGCGCCTCAATGGCGTGAAGGTGACCAAGGGCTGGAGCGAGGCCTACTACACCGAGTTCACGCGCAATGGCGGCACGCGCCCGCTGGTGGTCAGCTACGCCAGCAGTCCGGCGGCCGAAGTGTTCTACAGCAAGACCAAGCTGACCGAGCCACCCACGGCAAGCCTGTCGCTACCCGGCGCCGTATTCCGCCAGGTGGAGGGTGTGGCTCTGGTCAGGGGTGGCAAGGCGCGTGCGGCTGCCGTTCAGTTCATGGAATTTTTGCGCTCCCCGGCCGTGCAGCAGGGCCTGCAAGCCGAGATGTGGATGTTTCCCGCAGATGCCAACGCGGCCCGGGTCGACGCGCTGCATCACGCCCAGGAGCCCACCCGGCACGACAGCCCCAGCGCCCAGGCCATTGCCGAGAAGAATGCGCAATGGGTGCAGCGCTGGACCAAGGTCGTGTTGAAGTAAACCTGCATGGCAAGCCTTTGTGCACGCTTGGCC
>JAYVNK010000152.1:0-5513 GCA_043758475.1 Comamonadaceae bacterium
TGGCTGGCGAAAAACAAGCCCGAGATTTACTGGAACATGCTGCAAACCGCCGAGAACGTCGCCAAGCGCTACAACATCAGCCGCGAAGCAATGGACGAATACGGCGCAGCCAGCCAGCAGAAAGCCACTGCAGCCCTGGCCGCAGGTTTGTTTGACGCAGAAATCGCGCCGATCACCGTGACGGCCGGTGTGGCTGACAAGGTGATGGGCCTGACGACCAAACAAGTCACAGTGTCCAAAGACGAAGGCATTCGCGACGGCACCACCAAAGAAGGTATCAGCGGCCTGCGTTCCGCTTTGCCGGGTGGTTTGATTTCCGCAGGCAACGCCAGCCAGTTCTCGGACGGTGGCGGAGCCTGCGTCATCATGAATGAGACCCTGGCTGAAAAGAAGGGCCTGAAGCCGCTAGGCCGCTTCCTCGGTTTTGCCGTGGCCGGCTGCGAGCCCGACGAAATGGGCATAGGCCCGGTTTTCGCCATTCCCAAAGTGCTGGCGCGCCTGGGCCTGAAGGTCAGCGACATTGACCTGTGGGAACTCAACGAAGCCTTTGCCGTGCAAGTCATTTATTGCCGCGACAAACTGGGCATTCCTGGTGACCGTCTCAATGTAAACGGCGGTGCCATCGCCGTCGGCCACCCGTATGGTGTCAGCGGCCAGCGCCTGACCGGCCATGCGTTGATTGAAGGCAAACGCCGGGGTGCCAAGCGGGTTGTCGTGACGATGTGCATTGGCGGCGGCATGGGGGCGGCAGGCGTGTTTGAAGTGCTGTGACCCTGCAAATTTTGTAGTTTCATCTTTGATGGGCTGGGCGCGCAAAACAATGCAGTTCGGCCCTTTTTTATTTACTATCCGGTTTCAACCCATCGGAACAATTGCCCATGAGCTTGCGCTCCACCGTTGACTTTCTACTTTACGACTGGCTTGATGCCACGTCGCTGACCCAGCGCGGACGTTTTGCAGACCATTCGCGTGAAACGTTCGACGCCGTGTTTGACACCTGCGAGCGCATTGCGCGCGAGAAGTACGCGCCGTTCAACCGCCTGGTGGACACGCAGGAGCCGCATTTTGACGGCGAAAAAGTCATCCTGCCACAGGCCACGCACGATGCGCAAAAAGCCTATGCGGCCTCAGGCATGCTCAGCGCATCGCAAGACTATGAGATAGGCGGCATGCAGTTGCCGTACACGGTGGAAGCGGCAGCCAACGCGTTTTTTGCCTGCGCATCAGTCAGCATCGGCTCAGGTTTGCTGTCTGTGGGTAATGCCAATCTGTTGATGAAACATGGCACGGAGCTGCAAAAAACCGTGTTCGCGCTCAATGAATTTTCAGGCCGGTGGTCGGGCACCATGTGCCTGAGCGAACCGCAGGCGGGCTCCAGCCTGTCCGATATCACTACCCGTGCTGTGCCGGATGTGGATGCCCCTTCGAATGCTGTCGCCCCTCCGGTAGCGGGCGATGATTTTGAAAACGACCCGCTGGGGCCACGTTACCGGCTCAAGGGCAACAAGATGTGGATATCTGCGGGCGAGCATGAACTTACCGAGAATATCATCCATCTCGTGCTGGCCAAGATCCCCGGGCCGGACGGCAAGCTGGTGGCTGGAACACGCGGGATTTCGCTGTTTGTCGTGCCGAAGAAGATGGTGAACGCAGCGGGCGAACTGACGGGTGAGCGCAACGACGTAGCCTTGGCAGGGCTGAACCACAAGCTGGGCTGGCGTGGCACCACCAACACGCTGCTCAACTTTGGCGAGGGTAAATTTCCCGTGGGGCAGGGCGGCCCATTTGGAAACGGCGCAGGCGCCGTGGGCTATCTGGTGGGCAAGCCCGGCGAGGGGCTGCGCTGCATGTTCCACATGATGAACGAGGCTCGCATTGGTGTGGGCACAGCAGCCACGATGCTCGGGATGGCGGGCTATTACGCTTCGCTGGATTACGCCAAAAGCCGGCCGCAGGGACGACCGGTCAAAGGTGGTGCAGGCGAAGCGGTCACCAAAGATTCGGCGCAGCCGCCGGTTGCCATCATTGAACACGCCGACATCAAGCGCATGCTGCTGGCGCAAAAATCGTATTGCGAAGGCGCGCTGGCGCTGGAGCTGTACTGCGCCCGTCTGGTGGATGAGCAGCACACAGGCGCGCCGCAGGCCGCTGACGATGCGCGCCTGCTGCTGGAGGTACTCACCCCAATTGCCAAAAGCTGGCCCAGCGAATGGTGCCTGGAGGCCAACAGCCTGGCGATCCAGATCCACGGCGGCTATGGCTACACCCGTGACTTCCCGGTAGAGCAATACTGGCGCGACAACCGCCTGAACATGATTCATGAGGGCACCCACGGCATCCAGGCGGCTGACCTGCTGGGCCGCAAGGTGCTGATGGAAGATGGTCGTGGGCTGACGTTGCTGGATGCCCGCATGACAGCGACCATCCTGCGTGCAAGGCAAGTCACCGAGCTTGCCACTCACGCAACTGATCTGGAACGCGCGCTGCTGCATGTGGTCAGCGCAACAAAAGCCGCCTGGTCCACGGGCAACCCAACCCACGCGTTGGCCAACGCCGTGCCCTACATGCAAGCCTTTGGGCACACCGTCTTGGCCTGGATCTGGCTGGATGTGGCATTCGCATCCCTTCAGCACAACGATACAACTTCAATAGCAAATAATACAGGAAGGACAAGGGCTACAGGCTATTTTTATAATTATGAGCTGCCAAAAATCGGTGCTTGGCTCAAAGTCGTGGAAACCCGCGACATGACCTGTGCAGACTTCCCTCAAGAGGCGTTTTGATGGTTGCCAAAATAGTGCTGACACGACTCCAGAAGCTCATCTGGGTCTACATCTACGGCGGTTTGCTGAGCATTGTGATTGCCACCTTTGTCCGCCCTACCGACGAGTCCACTGCATGGTGGATGACGGCTATCGGTGGTGTCGTTGTCGTGCTGGGCGCTGTGCTGATTTATGTGCGCTCCCGGCTCAAGGAAACGCCATGAGCACAGTGAATAAGTCACACAAAATCCATCCCGCCATCAGCCACATCCCTACCCAATCCGCCCACCCAATCCAAAAGGACGCACCATGACCCGAACCACCCAGCAACTGTTTGACCTGACCGGCAAAACCGCCTTGGTCACTGGCGGATCGCGCGGCCTGGGATTGCAGATGGCCCACGCCCTGGGCGAAGCCGGCGCAAAAATCATGCTCAGCTCGCGCAAGGCCGAAGACCTTGAGCAGGCCGCCGCGCAACTGCAAGCCGCTGGCATCGATGCCCGCTGGATCGCCGCCGACTGCGGCAAGGAAGAAGACATCCGCCGCCTTGCCGATGAGACCTTGCAGCGCATGGGTGATGTTCACATCCTCGTCAACAACGCCGGTGCCAGCTGGGGCGCACCCGCTGAAGACCATCCGGTTGCGGCCTGGGACAAGGTGATGAACCTCAACATCCGCGGGTACTTCATCCTGAGCCAGCACCTTGCCAAGCACAGCATGATTCCAAAGAAGTCCGGGCGCATCATCAACATCGCGTCGATTGCCGGCCTCAACGGCAATCCAAAAGGCATGAAAACCATCGCCTACAACACCTCCAAGGGCGCGGTGGTCAACTTCACGCGCGCGCTGGCGGCTGAATGGGGCCAATTCAACATCAATGTCAACGCGATTTGCCCAGGTTTCTTCATGACCAAGATGGCTGAGGGTTTGATCAAGACATTGGGCGAGGAAAATATGGCGGCTGCCGCCCCGCTTAACCGGCTGGGAGACGATGAAGACCTGAAGGGCATTACCCTGCTGTTCGCGTCGGCTGCGGGGAAACACATTACAGGCCAGTACCTGGCGGTTGACGGCGGCGTCAGCATCGTCACCGGCTGATCGCTTCGGCAATGGCCTTGGCTAAAAATCCCGGAAAATTTACCATGACCTTTGGCGTCAACATTCCGTTTGTCACGCATCTAGGCTTTGAGCTGGCCTTGTTTGAGGGCGGACATTCACAGATCAACTACACCATCCGACCTGAGCACACGAATTCTTTCGACGTGGCCCATGGCGGCGCAGTCATGACGCTGCTTGATGTGACCATGGCTACGGCGGCGCGCAGCGTTCAACAGGACATGGGGGTGGTCACGATAGAAATGAAGACCAGCTTCATGCGGCCCTGCCGCGGGAAACTTCTCTGCAAAGGCCACTTGATGCATCGCACCGGCACCATGGCATTTACCGAGGCTACTATTTTTGACGAACAAGGCAAAGCCTGCGCTCACGCGACAGGCACCTTCAAATACGTGCGGCGGGGTGGCAACAGCGCGAGTGGGGCCGCCACAGGGGTCGATGTCATTTCCACGGACTGATTGTGTTGCTGAAGCGGCACTCATCACCTCAGTCCTTGCTTTGCAACGCTTATCCACGCAGGCTATTTGAATAGCTTTCATACTACTTACCGGAGAATTCCATGCCCCAAAACAAACAAGTCCACCTCGACAACCGCCCAACCGCAGAAGCATCGGCCAGCAACTTCAAACTGGTGGTTACCCAAACACCCGCGCTGGCTGCCGGTCAGGTTCTGGTGCGCCATCATTTCCTCAGCCTCGACCCCTACATGCGCGGCCGCATGAACGACAGCAAGAGCTACGCCACCCCGCAGGCGCTGGGCCAGACCATGGGCGGCGGCACGGCGGGCGAAGTCGTTGAATCGCAAAACGAGCGGTACAAGGTGGGCGACAAAGTGGTTGGCATGGGCGGCTGGCAGCAATACAGCGTGGTGGATGCGACCCAGCCGGGTGCCCTGAAAAAAGTTGACACCACGCACGTTCCCCTGAGTCATTACCTCGGTGCCGTGGGCATGCCCGGCGTGACCGCCTGGTACGGCCTGGTGAAGCTTTGCACGCCCAAAGCCGGTGAAACCATGGTGGTGAGTGCCGCGAGCGGCGCCGTGGGCAGCGCCTTTGGCGCGCTGTCAAAAGCTCGCGGTTGCCGCACCGTGGGCATCGCCGGCGGGCCTGACAAATGCAGGTATGCCGTTGAAGGGCTCGGATTTGACGCGTGCATCGACTACAAACTGCACAAGGATGCGGCGTCGCTGTCAAAAGCGCTTAAAGAAGCCTGCCCCAGTGGCATAGACGGTTATTTTGAGAACGTGGGCGGCATGGTGCTGGACGCCGTGCTGACCCGCATGAACGCCTTTGGCCGCATTGCGGTGTGCGGGATGATTGCCGGGTATGACGGCGCGCCTTTGCCATTGGCGAATCCGGCCTTGATATTAATCAGCCGCCTGCGCGTTGAAGGCTTCATCGTCAGCGAACACATGGAAGTTTGGCCCGAGGCGCTGGCGGAATTGGGTACCCTGGTGGCCACTGGCAAACTCAAACCCCGGGAGTCAGTGGCCGACGGGCTGGAAGCCGCACCAGAGGCATTTTTGGGCCTGCTCAAGGGCAAGAACTTTGGCAAGCAATTGGTCAAGCTTGTCTGACCCAGTTTGATTTGATCTGGATTGATGCCGGTGCCGCAGCCCCCCTCAACGATGCTGCG
>JAYVNK010000153.1:0-5511 GCA_043758475.1 Comamonadaceae bacterium
TGCAGTCGCTTAAGCACTTTGCGCAGCTCGCCTATCATTGCTGATTGGGTTGTCGTGGTCATGCGGGCATTTTGCAACATGGCTTACTGCGACAGAGCCTAACTTAGGAAATAAGAAATTACAAAAGTACCGTTTTAGGATGGATGGTTATGTCCCACCAATTCAAATCAGTGGATCGCTGCAGTCGGTGTTCGAGGTTTATTTTCTCGCTGCCGCAAATTTTGACACCTTTCTCGTAAACAGAATCCACCAAGCTTGCGATTGTGCGCATCCCTTTCCAGCAGAAATTCCCGGCTCGACGGATTACCGTATCCACGGTACTGAGCAAGTAGCCGTTCCATGATTTCTCCAGCCCCGCCCAGTAGCGCTCAATGGCGTTGTATTTGCTGTGATAAGGCGGGTAGTAAACCAGCCGTACGCACACAGCCCCGTCATATCGGCGAACTCTGTCATGCGCAACAGGAATTGACTACGCCGTCCGTTGCACTCTGGCCCGTTGTCCAAATTGATAACGATCTGCTGTATTCCCCGCAGTTCTGGCCTCCTGTGCTGCCACCACAGAAGTAAACCGTCGGTCATGAAGTCACTGGTTTTGTAGTTGGTGCCAAAGAACAAAAATGATTTGCCGCTGACCGGCTCCAATATGCCGCCAGGGATCAACTTCTCCTTCATGCACATGTCATGGTCCAAGGCTTTGACGGCTTTGATCCCACGCGAACGCCCGCCTCTGGAGTATTCTCCAACATGGACGGTTGCCTTTGTGTCTATGCTGATTCTCAAGGTGTGCTGATCTGCATCTGCCAGCGCATTCAAGCGTCTGACGTTTTCAAAGATTGCGTTGGTCTCGGCGGTTTTTTTTTAACCTTGGTCTTGGCCACTGTGCGCAGCCGGTAATCCTGGCGGTTCAGGAGATTGGAGATAGTGCGCACGCTGGGCAGTGATTGCGTTGGCCATCCTTTTTCAACAAGCGCCTCACGGACAGTTTTGGCCGTCATGTTGGTGTACAGCAAGGTGGTGCGCAGACTCGACTGGGATTCGCTGTGAGGCTCCATGATGGTTTGTATTTCAGCCAGCAGCTCGGGGTGTTTGTCTTCCGTTTTTGAATGGTACTTTAGTAATTACTTAACCCCTTAAGTCCCACCGTCCTTCCCGCCATTAATTCTGCGATTCTATAATGCGTGGTGAGACGTTAGGGATTCAAATAGTCAATGAAAACAAAGGACTAGTGGACAAACTGACGCATCGTGACGATAGCTGAGACATGGGAATGGCAGTCACAGCCTCCGCCCATCACCGCACGGTAAACGGCGCCTGGTACGGACGGCCAAACGCCACACCGGCCACCACCGTGCCACTGGGGCGCAGGAAAACCTTGCCTTCACGCCTGTTTTCCCGCGTGTCCACAAACGACACGGGGCCTTCGACAATTTCCAGAATCGACAAATCGGCCGGCGCACCGAGCTGCAAGGTGCCGTGTTTGGGAATGCGGCTGATCACGCGGGCCGGGGCAGCGGTGGCCATGCTGATGACCTCTGGCATGGAGAACCCCAAACCAATCATCTTGCTCATGACCCACGGCAAATAGGGCATGCCGGGCGAGTTGCCCGAGAACACATGCACGTCACTTGAGATGGTGTCGGGCGGGCAACCTTGGGCAATCGCGGCTTCGGCAATGGTGTAGTCAAAACTGCCCCCGCCGTGGCCAATGTCAAAAATAATGCCGCGTTTCTTGGCAGCCAGTGCGGCAGGCAGCAGCTTGCCGTCCTGCACAATATTCGTGCCCAGGCCCGCGTTGTTGGGCGCGCCAGAATAGCAATGGGTGAGCACATCCCCCGGACGGAACAGATCAAGAATTTGCGACATCAATTCCCGGTCTGCTACGCCGCCAATATGGCACATCACTTTGGCAGGCACGCCCGACATCTCACAGGCTTTGATGGCACGCCTGAGAGGCTCCAGCCCGTGGCGGGCAATGACGTTTTCGCTCATGCGCACTTTGACGCCCAGCACCATGTCGGCATTCTCCGCCACAGCGCGCGCCGCCACTTCCACCTGCGCGTAGTCAATGTTGAAAAGCTCGGGCACCGGGAAGCCGGCCAACCCGGCAACCGCAATATGCACAAACGCAAACTGGCGCGTGCGCGATGCGGGCACCGCATAGCGGCGAAAACCCGCGAAATTGTTGGCCCCAGCGTCACCGGCAGACACCACCGTCGTGGTGCACTGATGCGCCACCAGTTCATCGGCCGGAATGCCAATGGCCGAGCCATACGGAAAGGTATGGCAATGCAGGTCAATCAGGCCAGGGGTCACAAGTTTGCCGCCCGCATCCATGACGCGCAGGGCGCGGTCGGCCGGTATGCTGGGCTCGATGGCTTCAATCAATCCGTAGCGAATGCCGATGTCGCGCCTGCCCGCCAGACCCTGGCTTGGGTCCATGACGTTGGCGTTGCGGATCAGCAGGTCGAACTTGTCGTTGGGGCCCATGGCCGCCAGCGCGCCACGGGGCAATACGGCCAGTGCCGCCATTGAGGCCCCGGCTGTCACGAAATCTCTCCGGGTCGATAGGGCGAAAGTAGCGCGATTCATCATGGCCTCACAATGCAAACAGTTAAAAGTGGTTTACGATACACCCACATCGAGTCCCGTGGGGACATATCGATGACCGCATCACGCCGTTCACGGATTTTTTAGCCAAACCAGGCTTTTCGCTTGACACTGCTGGGGATGACAGACCATGGAAGATCCCATCAAACAACGTTTTTCGGACACAAAGCCTGAGGCGGCCGGATCGGTCACGCCAAGTGACCACGCCACCCTGCCGGGGCAACCGGCAGCTCAGGATGTTGACACTGACCTCAACACCCCGGGGGATTTTTGGCCCGAGGCGGCGGATGCAAAGTGCAGCGAAAGCGCCGCCCTGTTTGCCAGCACCCAACCGGCCCCGCTAAGCGTGGTCTGAACGGACCTACACGGTTTTATGCGGTTTGGGCTCCGCCAGAAACAGCGCCTGCAAGTCGTTCAAAAAATCAAACCCCCGCTCCGTGGGCTTCACTCGGGCCAAGTCCCGCTCAATCAGGCCTTTGCGCTGGGCCTCGTCAAGCCCTGGTTGAATCGCCGTCATCGGCAAGCCGGTGCGTTCTGAAAACTGGGCCAGCTCAAACCCGTCCTTGAGACGCAGCGCGTTCAGCATGAATTCAAAGGGCAGCTCACTGCGGCTGACCTCTTCGTCCAGCGCGATGCAGTCACGGGCCAGCGCCTTGTCCATGTACAGCTTGGGCTCACGAAAACGCACCTGGCGCACAACGCGGTGGGCAAAACTCAGCTTGCTGTGCGCACCCGCGCCAATGCCCAGATAGTCTCCAAACTGCCAGTAGTTCAGGTTGTGAAAGCATGGGTGCCCGGCGCGTGCATAGGCCGACACTTCATAGCGCTGCAGGCCCGCGCTACCGGTCATGTCGGTGATCAGGTCCATCATGTCGCTGGCCAAATCGTCATCTGGAACCTGCGGCGGAAACTTGGCAAAGTAGGTGTTGGGCTCGATGGTGAGGTGGTAGATCGAAATATGCGGCGGGCCCAGGCTCAAGGCCATGCGCATGTCCTGAGCGACACCGTCAAGCGTTTGGCCCGGCAGCGCGTACATGATGTCCAGATTGAAGGTATCAAACGATTGTGCCGCTTCCTCAACCGCCGCAATCGCCTGCGCCCGGTCATGCACCCGGCCCAGCGCCGTTAAATGACCATCATTAAAGCTTTGCACGCCCACGGAAAGCCGGGTCACGCCCGCGCTGCGGAAGTCCCTGAAGCGGTCTTTTTCAAAGGTTCCAGGGTTGGCCTCCAGCGTGATCTCGCAATCGGGCTCCAGGCGAAGGCGCGCCCTGATGTCGCCCAACAGCCTGTCAATCGCCTGCGGTGAAAACAGGCTGGGCGTGCCGCCACCGATGAAGATGCTGTGAACGGTGCGGCCCCAGATCAGCGGCAGAGCGGCCTCCAGATCGGCCATCAGGGCATCAAGGTAACGCTGCTCGGGCATCTTCGAGGGTGCCATCTCATGCGAGTTGAAATCGCAATAAGGGCATTTTTTGATACACCACGGCAAATGCACATAGAGCGACAGCGGCGGCAACGCGGCCAGTTGCAGCGTGCCTGGCCGCATGTAATGCTGGATGTCTTTCATAGCCAGAAACACCGTGGAACCGGCTCTGCCGGGCCACTGGTGTTGCCCCTTGAGGGGGAGGCGGCTACACGCAGTGAGCAAGCAACGGGGTGGGTCATATTGCCCAACGCCCACGCATCAGCTCGACCATGGCACGCGCCGCACGGCCCCGGTGGCTGTTGGCGTTTTTGACGTCTACCGGCAGTTGCGCGAAGGTTTTGCCAAACTCCGGGATCCACATCACCGGGTCAAACCCGAAGCCATTGCTGCCCAGCGGCTCGCGGCTGATCTCGCCCACAACCCGGCCAACGGCAATCAGGGGCTCGGGGTCCAGCGGGGTGCGCACGGCCACCAAAGTACTGACCAGCGCCGCACGCCGGTTGGTGACATTGCGCATCTGCTCCAGCAGGGCAATGACGTTGTTGTCATCGCTTTTGGCGTACCCAAACTGGGTGGCGTAGAAGGCGGTGTCAACACCAGGCAAGCCGTCAAAAGCATCGACGCACAAACCCGCGTCATCCGCCACCGACGCCAGCCCGCTGTGCTGCGCGGCATGGCGCGCCTTGGCCAATGCGTTTTCCACAAACGTGCGGTACGGCTCGGCCGCCTCGGGTATCCCCAGATCGGCCTGGCTCACCAACTCAAGCCCCAGCGGCGCAAACATGACGTGAAGTTCGGCCAGTTTGCCCCTGTTATTGGACGCGAGGACGATTTTCATGATTTTTTACCGTAAAAACAGGCTGTAGCCCCCGTTCTATATGCATAGTTAGCTACTATTTTAGTAGTTATTTCCGCTGCATCACCATCAGCTCACCAATGCCTTTTTCGGCCAGCGACAGCAGTGCATCCATCTCGGCGCGTGAAAAGGCTGCGCCTTCGGCGGTGCCCTGCACTTCAACAAAGTGGCCAGCGCCCGTCATCACCACGTTCATGTCGGTGTCGCAGGCGGAGTCCTCCGTGTATTCCAGGTCCAGCAGCGGCGTGCCCTGCACGATGCCGACAGAAATTGCGGCAACGGATGCAATGATGGGCGACGTGGCAAGCTTGCCCTGCGCCATCAATTTGCTGACCGCATCCTGGGCCGCCACAAACGCGCCGGTGATGCTGGCCGTGCGCGTGCCGCCATCGGCCTGGATCACATCACAGTCCAGCTTGATGGTGCGCTCACCCAGCAGCTTCAGGTCAAAAACCGCGCGCAGGGAGCGACCAATCAGGCGCTGGATTTCCTGCGTGCGCCCGCTTTGCTTGCCTCGCGCGGCTTCGCGGTCGCTGCGGGTGTGGGTGGCGCGTGGCAGCATACCGTATTCGGCCGTGATCCATCCCAGGCCCTGGCCGCGCAAGAAGCCCGGTACCCG
>JAYVNK010000154.1:0-5487 GCA_043758475.1 Comamonadaceae bacterium
AGCCAGCAGCTCGGTGCACAGGTAGGGTACGGCACCGATGGAGATGGCAAACACGAGTTGGTCAAAATCCCGCCCGGCAAGCAACTGACGCTGGGCTACCGGTTGCCAGCCGTTCCAGTACGACTCCAGATCCACCCGGCCGTTGCGCAAAGCGTCGCCCTGAACAAGCTGGTCAAACTGCGGCTGGCCAGGCCAGGCGGGCAGGCCTTTTACGCTGATGAGGGGCTGGTAGGATTGCGCAGGGTTGGCAAGCGTGGCCTGCACGCCAATGTTCACGGCGGCAACGGCAGATTTGTCGGCATTCAGCACCAGCGACTCCACCTTCTGGAAAAATTCAAATTTCACGCCGCGTTTGAGCAGCGCCTGGTACAGCGGCGCAATCACCGTCTCGCCCGTACCGGCCTCAAACAGCCAGGCGAATGCGCCCATGTAGGCAAAGCTGCGCAGCGTCCAGTGCAGGTAGCAGCCTGCGCCCATGAGCGCGGTGCGGGCGGTGTCGCCCTGCGGATACTGGTACGACAGGTTCACCGTGTTCAGCGCCATGGGGGAGGATGTGACCCTCATCGACGCGCCGTGGCGTTGCAGCCAGTCGCTGAAGTTCTCGGCGTCCAGCGCGTCAAACCCGCGCGTGGCGACTTGGTCCTTGATGCAACCGCGAATAGTGGCCAGCAGGTACTCGGCCACGATCAGCAGGCGGCGTAGCTCGGTGTTGCCCTCCACCAGCTTTTCGGCGAGCTTTTCTGCGCTGTTGCGAATCCAGTCCCACGCAGCTTCCAGCGCACGCCAGGCGGCGGATTCGATGGAAGACAAATCGCCTTCGGCACGCTGGAGCGCAGCAAGCGCCACACGCAGCACGGTGCGCCCCGCTGCCCATTCCATCGCAGCCATCAAACCTTGCGGCCCGTACGTGGCTTCATGGTGGTCAAACAGGCCGTCCAGCACCTCGGCCGCAGATGCAATCCAGTGGTCCACCGATTGAAGTTTGGCCAGCGATGCCGGGTCGCCCGGCTGCAACGGGTTGGTGGGCGCAGTAAAGGGCCACTGCGTCATCTTGCCGTCAATAAACTCCCACATCAGCACAAAGCTGGCAGGCTTGAAAGCTTCTTCAAAAGTGGCCAATGGCTGGCCGGGCGCGCGGCCCAAGGCTTCGTAGGCACGGCTCATCAGCGGCAGGGCGTTGTAGTAGCTGCCTAAAAAACCATGAATGCCGTGCTCTTCAATGCGCATGTTGGGCCCGCGTGCCGTGGCGCATTTGCCCCCCAGGCACCAGCCCATCTGGTACACCGTGATGTCAAATTTATCCTGCCAGTCGGGCTGGCTGGTCAGCTCAAACGCGGTGGTGAGTGCGGAAATGCCACCGCCCAGGACAGCGATTTTTTTAGGTTGTGCTGCGGGCGAGGAAGAGCTTGGCACGGGAACTCCTGAAAGAACGAATCAAAACAAAAAAAACGAACCGAAATCAGAAAATCAGGGGTTCCATCCGGCCAGGCTCAGCGCCTCGGAGAACGCCCGGGCGTGGTGCTCATGGACAAACGGGTGCCCAAATTTATACGCCTGCAGCGTGTAGTTACGGTGCGCCAGGCCATTGGCCATGCTGGTTTTTGCAGCCGCCAGATCACCCGCCGCTGCCTGGCACGCAGCCAGCAGAAAATGGTTGAAAAACCAGTCAGGCCGTTTGGCGGTGGCGCTGGTGGCATAGCGCAGCGCGTCGGCATGGTTGCCATCGATAAAGCAGCCAATGGCGCGCGTGCGTATCCACAGGCTCAGGTGCGGGTCGTGCGGGCTGGCATCAATCGCCTGCAGCACGTACTCTGCGGCCTCCTCAGTACGGCCTGCAAATACCAGCAGCCGGCCCAGCTCACCTGCAGCGGCGGCAAACTGCGGGTAAAGGCTTAATGCGCGCTCCATTTCTGCAATGGCCCAGTCAAGCTGTCCCGTGCATGACAGCACCGCGCCCAGCGTGAAATGGGCAAATGCGTCGCGGTCGTCGTTGCGGATGGCACCCAGAGACAGCCGGGTGGCCTCGGCAATGGCAGCGCGGGGGTCTGGAGCCCAACTGCCCCACACCTGGGCCAGGTGCGTAAACGCCATCAGCGACAGCGTGGGCGAATCTGACGGCTTCAACGCCAGTGCCTGCTGCAACAGGCCCTGCGCCTGCACCACATGGCTTTTGGTGGACAGCCAGAAGTGCCAGCGCGCGCGCATCAGCATGTCCCAGTGCTGCATGTCGTTCTCAACCACCTGGCTGGAGTGCCGCTCTTCGCGGCGCAGGTACACCGGCTCAATCGTGCTGACGACGTGCGCAGAAATTTGCGCCTGCAGGGCAAACAGGTCGGTCAGCGGGCGGTCATATCGCTCTGACCACAGTGTGTCGTGGTTATGGGTGTCCACCAGCTCGGCCGTCATTCGCAATTGGCTGGCGGCCTTGCGCACGCTGCCCAGCACCAGGTAGCGGGCACCCAGCGCCTGGCCGATGTGTTCGCTGGACAGGCTGCTGCCGCGGTAGGTGAAAGACGAATTGCGCGACACCACCAGCAACCACGGTGAATGCGTAAGATGGGTAATGATGTCTTCGGCAAGCCCATCCGAGAAATACTCCTGGTCGGAATCCCCGCCCAGATTGACAAACGGCAACACGGCCACGGTTCTGCGGTGGGCCAGCAGGTTGTGCCGCACTTGCGCTTCATCCGGCGAAGCGGTTTGCGCAACCGTGCCAGCCGGCGAGGCCATAGTGGTTTTTGCTGGCTGCGTGGCCGCCCCAGCATCGGCTGGCGGTTTGACCGGTGCTGTGAGGCGGTAGCCACGCCCCGCCACCGTGGCAATGCTGTCCGCGCCCAGCAGGCGGCGCAAGGTTGACACGTGGACTTGAAGGTTGTTTTCCTCCACCACGGTGCCCGACCAGACCAGCTCAAACAGCCGTTGTTTCGTCACCAGCTGGCCCGCGTTGTCCAGCAGCACGGTGAGCACGTCAAAGGCGCGCGCGCCCAGCAACAGCGGTTTGTTATTTGACAGCAAACGGCGTTCGTTGCGCTGCAGCACGAACGGGCCAAAACTGATGTCGGAAACTGAAGCGGTAGTCACGTCAGGGCGGTGAATTCACAGGCAATTTGTAAAGTTTTACGCAAACGCAGTGTATCCGGGGGGCGGCGACAGCCGTCGGCACTGAGGCGACTCGGTTACATCCGCATTTGCCTTCGTGGAAGGTCACATATTCCATATTATGAAAAAAACAGTCGGTCTTGCTTAAGCCGGCAGATTCAGAACGATTAAGGTTTTCTTAAGGGCGCTTTCAGGACATTTTCGCGAGACAAACGGACACTTGCTTCATGTTGTTTTCTACCGGTGTGGCCAGACTGCCGCGCCGGATACCAAGGAGTTGTCATGAGTTTGTCACACGCAGGGTACGTGCAGGGAGCGAGCGCCGCCGTTCAGGGGAAGAACTGCCAAAACTACGAGTTGCCACAGCAACCGCAAGGCAGTCAAAGGCCGCTTTGGCGGCAAACGGTGGTGGTCTGCAACAGCCAGGGCGAGGAAGAAGCTTTCACGGTCGGGCCAGACGGCTGCGTGTGGAACTTCTTCCGCGACCCCACTGTCGACTCGGGTTACAGCCTGATTAACCTGAACATGCCGACCGATGTGCTGGCCGTCAGCCACGATGGCGATGGCCGGATGGTGGTTTTCTCGGCCTCAGGCATGACGCTGTTTTACCGGGTTGAGCCGCCGTCTTCACGCAGCAACCCGCAGACCAGTGTGGGCCGGCGCTGGTCGCCGGTGATGGAAGTGGCGCTGCCCGTAGTGCGCGGGGCTGTGGCCGTGCGGCGGCTGTTCATCAAGGACGTGTTCGACACCATGCACATTGGCGCTGTCGTCAGCCTGGAAATTGCCAACCAGCGCGAGGGGGTTGTCATGGCGTATGCCAAATGGACGCGTGATGGGCTTACTTTTCCGGAACCCTCCATCCTGCTGGACGGCGATCCCCGCACCGGCCACAACGGACACCCGACCCGTCCTCCGGCCAGCGTGGCTGGCAACGGCTTTTCAAACTCGCGCAGCCGAGCCGAGCCGGGTGATACGACTTATCCGGCAGAACTCCCGATTCGCAGCATGCTGGTTCGGCCATGGCGGATTGGGGTCAGCAGCAGCTGGTTTCAGTGACGGCCACATTGCGGGCATAATTGAAGACCCGCAGCAACTTGGTTGCTGTCCGGCGCGCCACTCAGAACTAGCTGGGAAATCTCCCAGGCAACCCAGGCTCGCATGACAGCCCCCGCATGACAGACCATTACGCGGCCCTCGGGCTGGCCAGCAGCGCGACGCTGGGCGATATCAAAAAGGCGTTTCGCACGCAGGCGTCTCTCTACCATCCTGACAAAAACGCCGCCGCCAACGCGGCAGAGAGGTTTCGTGTGGTGCAGGCGGCGTATGACGTGCTGGCAGACCCGCACCGGCGGGAGGCCTACGACGACAACCGCCGCCGCAACCTGCTGGACAGCCCGATTGAAACCGCGCGCGAAATATGGCAAGGCTATTTCGACAAGCTGGCTTTTTAGGCGGGCTTTACGCTTTGGCTTTAAAAATCAAGCGTGGTCCCCACATAAAGATAAACCAATGATGAAGGTGAATTACCGATGAAAAACCAGGCAACATGAGTATCTCCCCTTTCTTCCACGAACTGCGCTCGGCCTACCAGGCTGAAATCAATGATTTGACGTTTGACTCGGAAGGCCGGGACGTGCTGCGCCAGCGCCTGGCCGAGCGGCGCAAGGAGCTCGGGTTTTTGCTGCAGATGATGGAACTCAGCCCCGAAATGGTGGCGGTGATTTTCCACCAGGGCTTCGAGTTCAACAAGCCGGCGGTGATGGACCACCTGCTCACCCAGGAGTCGGATGAGTTGCCAGAATGGGCATCCCTTGCCGATGCCCTTGTTTTGCCGCAGTGGGCGCAAGACTTGTCCCAAGTCGTGCTGAAGCAACCCATGGGCGACTGGTTTTTGACCGTGGCCGCCGGGTTGGAGTACATGTACAACAAGCCCGATGCCACATCAGCCGCAGTGAACGGCGAAGATGATAAAGGCGACAGTGCGGACGCAGATGCGAATTCAGGTGACGACCGTGCAGATCCGGTTGTTGGCGCTGATGGTGATGACGAGCGCGATGCGCGCGCCCGCGAAGAGGCCGGTGCCGACTGGATGGCAGGACAGGGCTTTGACCGAAAAGACTAAAAAGACTGATTGAGCGCACACATGACGAACCAACTCGCCCTGATCGCAAAAACCCAGAGCCTGATTGCTGCCGGTGACATCGTGGGTGCCGAGTCCGCGCTGGTGGAGCTGGCCGACGCCCAGGGCGACCGCGCGCTGATGGTGGTTCTGGAGCAGTTGCCGCCCAAAGACATCCTGGCGGTGATCCGTGAATACGACAATTCCAAAGAGTCGGTCATCAACCTGCTGGTCTCGCCCGCGCAATTTGCACGGGCCGTGGTGATCGA
>JAYVNK010000155.1:0-5476 GCA_043758475.1 Comamonadaceae bacterium
AGCTGGTGGACCAAACTCGCAATTGAGCCTGATCGCTGCTACAGTGCAAAAATTGCAAGCACTGGAAAGAAGGCCACCTCGGTGGCCTTTTTTGTTTGAATCAGGGGATTGCTATTGTATTAATAGCTAATTGTGTAGTGTAGACAAGGGCTAGAGGCGTATTTTATGCATGATGGCGAAGAATCCGACCCTGCGCAGCACGAAGGCACCGTGGTGCGCAAGCGGCGCAAGGGCATTTACATTCTGCCCAACCTGTTCACGCTGGCGGCGCTGTTTGGCGGTTTTTACGCAGTGGTGATGGCGGTCAATGGCAATTTTGACAACGCCGCGATTGGGGTCTTCTGCGCAATGGTGCTGGACAGCCTGGATGGCCGCGTCGCGCGCATGACCAATACCCAAAGCGCGTTTGGCGAGCAGATGGATTCGCTGTCAGACATGGTGTCTTTCGGTGCCGCACCGGCCCTCATTTCCTACATGTGGGCGCTGCAAGGCCTGGGGCGCTGGGGCTGGCTGGCCGCGTTTGTGTACTGCGCGTGCGCGGCCTTGCGGCTGGCGCGGTTCAACGTCAACACGGCGGTGGTGGACAAACGCTATTTCCAGGGCCTGCCTTCTCCTGCGGCAGCGGCGCTGGTGGCAGGTTTCATCTGGCTCATGACCGACCTGGGCTTTGAAGGAACCGACAAGCTGTGGGGTATTTCCATCCCTTGGATCACGTTTGCGCTGGCGCTGTTTTCGGGTTTGACCATGGTGACCAATGTGCCGTTTTACAGCTTCAAGGATGTCAGCATGAAGAAGAGCGTGCCGTTCGTGGTGATCGTGCTCATCGCGCTGGGCATTGCGGTGATCAATATCGACCCGCCTACGGTGATGTTTGGCCTCTTCATCGCCTACGGTTTCAGCGGTTACGCCATCTACCTCTGGCGCAAAGCCAAAGGCATGCAGACCAGCGTCATTAGCACCTCCACCCAGGAGCCCGATGAGCGCGGGCTTCACTGAGGTTGACTTGAGGACCCTCTGCATAACCCCTCGCGGCCCGTGATAGCCCGGACTCGGGCGGCGACATCGACATGATGTGCGTTGAATTTCTTGCCGATAGCGGTGACTAAACTTTCTACTATGGCGGCAAAATCCGCCTTGCAGTCCATTCCGATCCGGTCTACACGAGCCCGCGATGAGTTATGCAGACGGTCCTTGAATCTTGTGGTACATTGATCGCATGAAACGAATTTCGCTAGCACTACTGCTGCTACTGCCAGATGGGCGGAGTGGGTAGCGCACGCGCGTACACCTTGCAACGGCCCGTCTGCTACCAGCAACGGGCCGTCTTCTTTTGGTTTGCTGGTTTTTCACCCATTCAATACACATCGAAGTTGAAAGAATCACCATGTTGAAACAGCCAAACCTCAAATACCGGGCGTTTACCCCGGTGCCATTGTCAGGCCGTACCTGGCCAGACGCCGTGCTGACCAATGCTCCGCTGTGGTGCAGCGTTGACCTGCGCGATGGCAACCAGGCGCTGGTTGAGCCCATGGACATGGCACGCAAGCTGCGCATGTTCCAAATGCTGGTCAAGATCGGATTCAAGGAAATCGAGGTGGGATTCCCGTCGTCATCGCAGGTTGAGTTTGAGTTTGTGCGGCGGCTGATTGATGACAACCTGGTGCCCGCAGACGTGACCATTCAGGTGTTGACGCAGGCGCGCCCGGAGCTCATCCACCGCACGTTTGAGTCGCTGGCCGGTGCCCGGCGGGCGATTGTGCATCTGTACAACGCGACGTCGCCTGTGATGCGCAGGGTGGCTCTGGGCATGGACGAGGACGATATTGTCAACCTTGCAACTTCCCACGCCCGGATGATCCAGGAATTAGCCAGCAGGCAGCCCGCAACGCAGTGGACGTTTCAATACTCGCCCGAGATGTTTTCCGGCACCGAGCTTGAATTTTCCAAGCGCGTTGTCGACGCCGTAACAGACGTGTGGCAGCCGACGCCCCAGCATAAGTGCATTATCAATTTGCCCTCCACTGTAGAGCATTCCACGCCCAATGTATTTGCCGACATGATGGAGTGGATGCACCGCCACCTGGCGCGGCGCGATGCGATTGTTCTGTCGGTGCATCCGCACAATGACCGGGGTACCGGCACGGCGGCGGGCGAGTTTGCCCTGATGGCGGGCGCTGACCGCATTGAAGGCTGCCTGTTTGGCAATGGCGAGCGCACTGGCAACGTTGACTTGGTCAACATCGCGCTCAATCTTTACACCCAAGGCATCTCGCCTGGGTTGGATTTTTCTCAAATTGACGAAGTCAAGCGCACGGTGGAGCACTGCAACCAGTTGCCAGTGCATCCACGCCATCCGTATGTGGGGGAACTGGTGTACACCTCGTTTTCCGGTTCGCACCAGGATGCCATCAAAAAGGCGTTTGCGGCTCGAAAAGAAGGCGACATGTGGGACATGCCCTACCTGCCAGTGGACCCCAGGGATTTGGGCCGCAGTTATGAGGCCGTGATCCGCGTCAACAGCCAGTCGGGCAAAGGCGGCATCGCGTATTTGCTGGAGAGCGAGTACGGCTTGACTTTGCCGCGCCAGCAGCAGGTCGAGTTCAGCGGCGTTGTGCAGCGTGAAATGGACGCCAGCGGAAAAGAGCTCAGCGCCAAAGACCTGTTCAGTCTGTTTGAGCGCGAATACGGCGTGCAGGGGGAAATTCAGCTTGTAAATCCAGGCCGAAGTGGGCGTGGGAAAATGCGTGGCGTTGCCGTGAATTCCCATGACGCCGCCGAAACCACAAGCCCATCCGCAGGTCAGGCCACGGGTTCGGCCACGACCGATTCCCACCGCCTTGAAACCATTCAATAAATCAAAAACTGGAGCACAGCATGACCGACAAACTCATCATATTTGACACCACCTTGCGCGATGGCGAACAGTCGCCCGGCGCGTCCATGACGCGCGACGAGAAGCTGCGCATTGCACGCCAGCTGGAGCGCCTGAAAGTAGATGTG
This sequence comes from Comamonadaceae bacterium, assembly GCA_043758475.1. GTDB lineage: Bacteria > Pseudomonadota > Gammaproteobacteria > Burkholderiales > Burkholderiaceae_C > JANYCG01. The sequence goes on from JAYVNK010000155.1 coordinate 3,001, forward strand.
ATCGAGGCTGGTTTTGCGGCCAGCTCCAACGGCGATTTTGAGTGCGTCAAAGCCATTGCCGAGGCGATCAAGGACGCTACCGTCTGCTCGCTGGCGCGCGCCAATGACCGCGATATTTCACGCGCCGCAGAAGCCTTGAAGCCCGCCAAATCGGGGCGTCTGCACCTGTTTCTGGCGACCAGTGCCCTGCACATGGAGATGAAACTTCGCATGACGCCCGAGCAGGTGTTTGAGCAGGCCAAACTGTCCACCCGCTTTGCGCGCAATTTGATGGCCGACATTGAGTTCAGCCCCGAAGATGGCTACCGCTCAGACCCCGATTTTCTGTGCCGTGTGATTGAGGCCGTGATCGCCGAAGGTGCCACCACCATCAATGTCCCAGACACCGTGGGTTACGCCGTGCCGGAGCTGTATGGCAACTTCCTCAAGGACTTGCGTGAGCGCATTCCCAATTCAGACAAGGCGGTATGGTCGGTGCATTGCCACAACGACCTGGGCATGGCGGTGGCCAATTCGCTGGCTGGCGTGAAAATTGGCGGTGCCCGGCAGGTGGAATGCACGATCAACGGGCTGGGTGAACGTGCGGGCAATTGTTCGCTGGAGGAAATCGTGATGGCGGTCAAGACGCGCCGCGATTATTTTGACTTGAACGTGGGCATCGACACCAAACACATTCTCGCCACCAGCCGCATGGTCAGCCAGACCACCGGCTTTGTGGTGCAGCCCAACAAGGCGGTGGTAGGAGCCAACGCATTTGCGCATGCCTCGGGCATCCATCAGGATGGCGTCTTGAAGGCGCGCGACACCTACGAGATCATGCGGGCGGAGGACGTGGGCTGGAGCGCCAACAAAATCGTGCTGGGCAAGCTCAGTGGCCGCAACGCATTCAAGCAACGCCTGCAGGAGCTAGGCGTTGTGATGGAGAGCGAGGGCGATATCAACACCGCATTCGCGCGGTTCAAGGATCTGGCCGACCGCAAAAGTGAGATATTCGATGAGGACATCCTGGCCTTGGTGAGCGATGAAAGTGTCACCCATGAGAAAGAGCAATACGGCTTTGTCTCGCTCTCGCAGCACAGTGAGACGGGTGAGCGCCCGCAGGCCAGCGTCGTCTTCACTGTGGACGGCAAAGAGGTCAAGGGCGACTCTGACGGCAACGGTCCGGTAGATGCGTCGCTTAAAGCGATTGAAACTCACGTGAAAAGCGGTGCCGAGATGGTGCTTTATTCCGTGAACGCGATTAGCGGTTCAACCGAGAGCCAGGGGGAGGTGACGGTGCGCCTGCAAAACAGCGGGCGCGTGGTGAATGGCGTGGGGGCTGACCCCGACATTGTGGTGGCGTCTGCCAAGGCTTATCTGAGTGCACTCAACAAGTTACACAGCAAAGCTGACCGGGTGGCTGCACAAGGATAGGGTAAACCCTTTAAATTCGAGTATTTGTTTACAAACACGGCGCAAGTAGTTGATCTTGTGCAGGTTTGTTGGATAAACTCCTTACATCGTGTAAACGGTGCGGGGGATTTTGTATCCAGTCGCGCGCATGTTGCGTTGGGAAATACTTTGAAACGAATTGCTTCCTTACTCGCTACTGCCTGGATTGCTCTGGCGCTGTTAGCCCCTGAGGCTGACGCTGCTACCAGAACCCGCGCCGGTGCAAAGGCGTCACCCAGCAAGGCCCATGCGGCCAAGCAGCGCGTCAGCAAAACATACGTCGGCAAAGCGCACGCGGCCAAGACCCCAAAGAGCGTCCGCGCCCAACAAGGCCGGCTGTCGCGCAGTGCCATCATCGCCAAGCGCAGGATCGTGATTCGCGCGCCTGTGATTCCCGCCAAGCCATCGTTTGGCGAGGTGGCAGGGCTGCATTCCGAGCATGACGCGCTGGATTTGAAATCCAGTGTTGCTCTCGTCATCGACCAGGACACGCGAGAGGTCCTGTTCAGCAAAAATGAGCTGGCCGTGCTGCCGATCGCTTCACTCACAAAATTGATGACCGGCATGGTCCTCAGCGAAGCCAAGTTGCCCATGGACGACATGGTGATGATTTCGCAGGCCGATGTCGATACCGAAAAAGGCAGCCGGTCCCGCCTGAAAGTGGGAACTGAGCTCAGCCGGGGCGAGCTGCTGCACTTGGCGTTGATGGCCAGTGAAAACCGTGCGGCGCACGCGCTGGCCCGCACTTTTCCAGGCGGGCTGCCCACCTTCGTGAAGCTGATGAATTCGAAGGCTCAACTGCTTGGCATGCGGGACACGGTCTATACCGATCCGACGGGCCTATCCAGCACCAACCTGTCCAGCGCCAGAGATCTGGCGTTGCTGGTCAACGTCGCCCATGGCAACCCGTTGCTGCGGGAACTGTCTACTTCACCGGGCTACCAAGTGGCCGTCGGAAACCGCACGCTGCAGTTCAACAACACCAACCGGCTGGTGAAAAACCCATCCTGGGAGATCGGCCTGCAAAAGACGGGCTACATCTCCG
>JAYVNK010000156.1:0-5474 GCA_043758475.1 Comamonadaceae bacterium
ATGAGCCCAAGGCTGTTGCGGCGATGCCGGGCGCTTTCTGCGGAAATAGACGGCTGGATTTATTGGGTCGACGGCCCGCAGTTCGCACCGATGGCGCAATGGCTGGCGATGGTGGACGAGAGGCGCAAGCTCGTTGCGCCGGCACAGGCCTGAAGCAATTGACCACCTACTTCATCTCCCGCCACCCAGGTGCCATCGAATGGGCCGCACGCCAGCACATGCAGGTTGACCAGCGCATGGCGCACCTGGACCCGGCGATCATCAAAGCAGGTGATGTGGTCATTGGCAGCCTGCCGGTCAACCTGGCTGCGCGGGTGTGCGCTGCGGGTGCGGCCTTTTGGCACCTGAGCCTTGAATTGCCTGCGGAACTGCGCGGGCAGGAACTCAGCGCGGATGATCTGGCGCAGCGGGGTGCGCGCGTCGAGCAGTTCAATGTCACCCCTGTCATAAGCCAAATATCAACAACGAATACCAAGGAGCCCAACCATGCCTGAACTGCACCTGTGCATCGCCACCGGCCAAAACGCTGCCAACTTCATCCCGCTCAAACAGCTTGGCGCGCAAGAGATTCGTATTCTGGAGACACCCGACATGGCGGCTCTACACAGTGGAGCTAATTTGAAGACCGCCCTGGCCCCCTATGCCACGCAAGTCAAGCGTATGGATTTCGATGACGCCACCCCTGAGCGCATCAAGGCCAGTGCCCTTGCAGTGGCCGTTGCACTGGACGGGCGCGACGTGGTGTTCCACGTCACAGGTGGCACCAAGCTGATGGTGCTGGCGCTGCACGAGCAGCTCAAGCTGCTGGAGTCCGGTGCGGGTTCTTTGCGTGTGGTGTATGCCGACACCCATCACCAGGTGCTGAACTGGCTGGACGACACCCCGCGCCAGGTTCCCATGCAGGACGTGCTAACGCTCAATGACCTGCTGTTGGTGCGCGGCTACCGCTCTACCGACGACTTCCGGCCCGCCAAAGACCAGCAACGTGCTGCCGCACGGACGGCCGTTTCGCGCTACATGGGCGAGCAAGCCCAGGCGTTGGGCGGTTTTTTTAGCACCCTGGCCTACAAAGCGTCATTGGCCAGCGAGGGTGGCAGTTTGGCGCAGCGTTTTGACTACTCGCCCGGCGGTCCGCCCGCCAAGCTGCTGACGCTGGCAGTCAAGCAAGGCCTGCTGCAGTGGGCAACGGGGGACATCGACGTGGCCTTTGCTGACCGCGACAGTGCCCGCTTCTTTGCCGGTGGTTGGACCGAAGAGTACGTTTTTCTGAAGATGACTGGTTTGTTGAAGACAGATCAATATGGGCTCAACGTCAAAGTCATGCAAAACCAGTCCAAATCAGAAAATGAAGTGGATGCCATTGCGGTCAAGAACAACCGGGCACTGTTGGTCGAGTGCAAATCGGGCAAACAAGATAAAGCGCAAGAGGCCATTTACAAACTGGGCCAGGTCGTGCGCCAGGTGGGCGGGTTAATGGCCAAGGGGCTTTACGTCAGCGCCCAAACTGTCAGCGAGCCCGACCGCAGTCGCGCCAAAGAATACGGCATTGACGTGCTGGCGGGCCAAGCGTTGCAAACCGTCAACCAGTACCTGCGCGATTGGGCGAAAGCCTGAAGTTTTCTATGGAATTAATTTCAAGCCCCCTTGCATCCAGCAAAGTTAACCCTTTAATTAGTAGCACACTCCCCCTCGCCCGCTACCGCTTCACCGCCATCGTGCAGCAGCCGCTGGCCCTGCCCGAGTACGCTGGCTCTCTGTTGCGTGGCCAGTTCGGTGCGGCCCTGCGCAACGTCGCCTGCATGACGCGCCAGCCCACCTGCCATGGCTGCCCGCTGCTGCAAACCTGCCCCTACACGCGCATTTTTGAAGCGCCGCCGCCGCCCAAGGGGCAACATGCGCTGCAAGACTTCAGCCAGATTCCCAATCCCTACGTCCTCGAGCCGCCCGCGCCGGGCGCGCGCATGCTGGCGGCGGGGGACACGCTGGAATTCAACATGGTGCTGATTGGCCAGGCGCTTGAGCAACTGGCGCTGATTGTGTTTGCCTTGCAACGGGCGCTCAGCCAGGGCCTGACGCGCCAGCGCGTGTCGGCTGAATTGCAGCGGGTGGACTGGCTGGACGAAAAGGGTATGGCACAGCCAGTCTGGTCACACACCCAGCCCGCGCTGGCGGCGCACCCCGGCACGCTGGAAGTACCCGCCGCGCCCAACGGCATGGACAGCATCAGCCTGCAGATTAGCACCCCGCTGCGCCTGCAAAGCCAAGGCCAGCCGCTGGGCGCGGCGCAGTTGAGCCCGCGCGCGCTGGTGGCGGCGCTAGCCCGGCGCACCGCACTGCTGATGGAACTGCACGCCAGCCAAAGCGGCTGGGGCGAGGCGGCAAAACAGGTCACCCACCACAGCGAAACCCTCACCGACACCCGCGACCTGCACTGGTTTGACTGGACGCGCTACTCTTCGCGCCAGCAGCAGGAAATGACTTTGGGTGGCGTGCTGGGCGGGTGGACGCTGCACGGCACGCCCGATGCGCTGGCCGAAGTCTGGCCTTGGCTGTGGCTGGGCCAGTGGCTGCACGTGGGGAAAAACGCCACCATGGGCATGGGTCAGTACGCGCTCAACTCAGCGACAAACTCAACCGCAAACTGACCGGCAAGCTTGCCGCACCCCCCAACCAGGGCGAAGGCGTTGAAACTGGCGCCATGCCCACCCGCACCCTCCACCTGGCCTGCTATGACGTTGCGCAGCCGCGCCGTCTGTGTGCTGCGCTCAAGCTGGCGCGCCGCTACGCCACCGGCGGTCAAAAATCAGCCCATGAACTGTTTCTGACACCGGCCGAGCGCGACACCCTGGTGGCCGACATGCGGGCGCTGCTGCTGGTGGAGACCGACCGCTTTTTGCTGCTGCGGCTGGACCCGCGCAGCCGCCTGTACTCCCTGGGCAAAGCCGTACCCGCCGCCGACCCGGACTACTTCTATGTCGGTTGATTTAAATTGTTTATAGCAAACTATTCAATTAACACTAGGTCTAGAGGCATAAAACATCATGGGACTGCTACTATTGGACCGTGCCCAGCTCGAAGTCAAATCCGAGGGCGACACACTCGCGCTGTACGAAGCCGGCCAGCGCCGTGGCACCGTGCCCATCAAGCTGATTGACCGCTGCATCATCCACGGCAGCCAGACCCGGCTGGACAGCGGGGTGCTGATCAAGCTGGCCGATGCGGGTGTCACCACCGTGCTGATGAGCCCGCGCAGCCCCAGGCGCGCCGCCATCGTGCTGGGCCCGCAGCACAACGATGCTGCGGTGCGCCTGGCCCAAGCCATGCGCGTGATGGACGACGCCTGGTGCCGCCCCTGGGCGATGGCCGTGGTGCAGGCCAAACTGGCACGCCAGCACCGCGCGCTGCAAACCTTGCAAAACCAGCGGCCTGATGCACGCAAGCCCCTGTTCGATGCTCTGCAAACCCTGGCAGCCATTCGCGTCACATTGAATGAGGCTGTTGCGGGCTTGGCCACTGACCAGCCCGGCCCCAGCCTGGAGCGCCTGCGCGGCCACGAGGGTGCCGCCGCGCGCGCCTACTTTGCCGGGCTGGCGGGCGTGATGCCCCCCGCGATGCAATTTGCCGGGCGCAACCGCCGCCCACCACGTGACCCGGTGAACGCCTGCCTGTCGTTGGGCTACACCCTTCTGCACTCCCTGGCCGTGCAGGCCTGTGGCGTGGCCGGGTTAGACGCCTTACTGGGCTTTTATCACCGGCCCGCCTTCGGGCGCGAAAGCCTGGCCAGCGATTTGATTGAGCCGCTGCGCCCCGCCGTCGACCTGTGGGTGTGGGAGCTGTTGCGCAGCCGCACACTGTGTGAAGACCACTTCAACCAGGACAACGGCGCCTGCCTGCTGGGCAAAGCCGGGCGGCAACTCTTTTATGCCAGCTGGGGCGAACACTCAAAACCGTGGCAACGCTGGTTGCGCGGCCAGGCCCAGGCGTTGGCGCGCGACCTGCGCGGCACCGGTGCGCACTGGATGGCCCCACCGGACACCGAGGACGAACCATGCTGAAGCCAGTTCCAGCCCAAACCCACACCCAAAGCCACAGCCCCGCCCCCGGTGCCCGCGCCCTGTACCTTGGGGCACGCGACAGAAAACATGTCAGTGGCACGGGTGAAGCCCTGGTCGTGCGCAACGACCGGGCACAAACCCTGCGCTACCCCTTAAGCCGGGTGGCCCGCGTTGTCAGCAGTACGGCAGTCGACTGGAGCGGCGAAGCGCTGGCACTGTGCATGCGCCACCGCATCGGCATTTGCTGGGTGGATGCACGCGGCGAAGCGCTGGGCACGTGTTATCCGCGCCAGCGCAGCCACGCGCGCCTGGCCATGGCGCTGGATCTCTGGCTTGAAACCGCCGCTGGGCTGGACGCGTATGCCATCTGGCTGAAATCCCGGCGCATGGCCGTGCTGGTGCATTGGGGCCAACGCGTCGCGGACCAGCCAGACGGCACAGTCAGCCCGGCACTTTGGGAAAACACCAAGCGCCAGTGGGTTTACCGGCAACATTTTCGTGAACACCTGCCCGCAGAGTTGCGCAGCTACTGCCTGGCCTACACAGCCGCTCAACTGGGCAGCCACGGCCTGCCTGCGCAGCTATGGGGACCCCATGCGGAGCCCATCGACCTTGAAGATGACCTGTGCCAGCTACTGTGGGCGGAGATGAACCTCTGCACTGGCACCCTGGTGGACACCGCACAAGGCGACAAGCCACTGATTGCCCTGGCAGAGCGATGGACCGCGCGCAACGGCGCGGCCCTATTGCTCCACCTGGGCAGCCTGTACCGCACCGCCATGAAAGCAATCTATTCATGAGCCAAAATCAAACCCTTCCATGGCTGGTGACCTACGACATCGCCGACCCCCGGCGGCTGGCCCAAGTCTTCAAGCGGCTGAAAAAGGAAGGCATCCCGGTGCAGTATTCAGTGTTTGCGGTGGATGCCAGTGCCACCAAAATGGGTACTCTCATGGCAGCGCTGGCCACCCTGATCGACAGCCAAGCCGATGACGTGCGTGCCTACCGCTTACCTGAAGATGGATGGCGTGCGACACTGGGAGAAGCCATATTGCCGGAAGATCTGTGGATAAATTAAGTAGCAAACACCCTGGGTTGCCTCAGACCCCAGAAACTCTGCAAGTACGACGCCAAGTGCGCGCTGTGATTGAAGTTTCAGCGCCATGCGGAAATACTGAATGCCCTGATTCAAAAGGGATTAAGACGGTGAAGGATTCTGGCTCCGCTATGCTCTGAATACTGTGCGCCCCGGCGGGCAAGCTTAATTCAGAGTTTGTGCCCAGCAAATTCCCGCCGCGCAAGTGCGGTAGTTTCTGCCATTAACCTAAATTCCTCTGTTACCCGGTAGTCGGAATGAGCGATTGCGATAAATTTGACGGCATCAGCGTCGGCTGAACGTAATTGTTTGGTTTGGTGGCG
>JAYVNK010000157.1:0-5431 GCA_043758475.1 Comamonadaceae bacterium
CTGAAAACCTGGCCAGCGGCGACCTGATCGAAGCCCTGCCCCATACCCGCATGGACAGCCCCATGGCGTACTGGATGATCGTCGGGCCACGCAGCAGCAGCCGACCCGAGATTTGTGCGTTTTGTGAATGGCTGGAGGTGCAGGCCGAAGCGACCCGCAAAACCAGCGGCGAGGTGGCGGACCCGGAGACGCTGGCCAATCCCGACTGAACCCCATTTCGTTTCTAGTTCAATGCGAGACTAGGCGCGCCGCCGCAGGCAGTGCTACCAGCACGACAAGGCGGCGTAACGACGTATCGCGTTGAAGTAGGAACGAAATCACACCGGCCAGACCACGCCGTTGTCGTTCAGGATGGCATCCAGCGGCACATCGTGCGCCTCAGGCTCAAAATCATCCAGATAGCCCTGCGTGTAGCCCAGCCCCACCGTAAAAGGCTTGGGCTGCAAAGTGGCCAGTGTACGGTCATAAAAACCGCCGCCATAGCCCAGGCGATAGCCGCCCGCGCCGTAGCCCACGCAGGGCACAAACAGCAGGGTCGGCACGATCACTTCGGTGCCTTTGGGTTTGGGGATGCCATAGGCGTCTTCTTCCATGGGGCAGCCCGGGTACCAGGCCCAGAACGTCAGCGTTTTGTGCAGCTTGTCCACCACGGGCAGGCCAATGCGCCGGGGCTGGGGCTCGTCCAGCAGCTCCCCGTCTTCTTTCCAGCGGTGCAGGGCGGGCAGCGGGTCAAACTCGCCCTTGATGGGCCAATAGGCTCCAATCACGGTATCGGGCCGGCCCACCAGCCAGATGCGCAGCACCTGCTGCAATAAATCAGCCCGCTGTAGGCGGTCGGGCAGGTTCAAGCGTTCTTCAATCAGGGCTTTGCGAAGGGCTTTCTTCGCAAGCGCTTTTTTGTCCATCGAGTTGTCCATAATCAACCTATGCAGTTATCGGCCATTTTGACATTGATCGCCCTGATGGGCACCGTCACGCTGCCACTGGGTGCCCCTGCATACGCCCAGGCCAGGGACCAGGCCCGGGTTGCCGCCGCAGCGCAAACCCGTGGCGACGACGCCATCGTTGAAATGGGCCAGGCCTTCAGGAGAGGCGACCGCACCCGCTTGGGTGCGCTGCTGCCAGGGGTGTCGGGGCACCTGCTGGAACCTTGGGGTGCCTACTGGGAATTGAAGGCCCGGCTCGATGCCGCATCGGCCACCGAGGTGCAAGATTTCTTCACCCGTTTCGCCGGCACTTACCAGGAAGACCGGCTGCGCAATGACTGGCTGTTGCTGCTGGGCCAGCGGCGCGACTGGGCCAGCTTTGCCGCCGAATACCCCAACTACCGCATGGGAGACGACAGGGAGGTGCGCTGCTACGCGCTGGCTGCTGACAGCTCCCAACCCAGTGCTGATTTGGTGACCGAAGTCAAACGCCTTTGGTACGCCCAACGCGAGGCCGACGACGGCTGCAATTACGCCGCTACCCGCCTGCGCGCAGCAGGCAAGTTGAAAGATGCCGACGTGTGGCGCAAGGCGCGCCTGGCGATGGAAGCCAACCGGCCCAAGGCCGCGAAGCAGGCTGCTGACATGATGTCGCCCGACGCTGCGGACCAGATTGGCGACATGGTGGACAACCCCGCGCGCTACCTGTCAAAACACGTGATTGCCGCAAGCCGCGTGAGCAAAGAATGGGTGGTGCTGGCGCTGATCCGTATGGCCTCCAATGACGCCGATGCGGCGGCTGCCGTGCTGGAAAACCACTGGAGCGTGCACCTGAGCCCCGAGCAGCGCTCATGGGCTTGGGGCGCGATTGGCAAAAGTGCTGCGCAAAAACTGTCCAACGATGCCTACGGGTATTTTTCCAAGGCCAAAAACAGCGACCTGAGCGATGAACACCTCGGTTGGAAGGTGCGAGCCGCGCTTCGCAAGCCGATCCAGCCCAACTGGAAAGAAGTCTTTGCCGCCACCGGCGCCATGAGCGACGAGGCGCGCCAGGACCCCACCTGGGTTTACTGGCGGGCCAGAGCCCAGGTGCGGGCGTCCAAAACCGAAGCCGACAACGCGCAAGCCACAGCGGCCCTGCAAAGCATCGCCGGCGTGCGCGGTTTCTATGAGCAACTGGCGCTGGAAGAGTTGGGCCAGCGCATTGCCGTACCCGCGCGGCCCTTGCCCCTGACGCCAGAAGAAAAGGACGTTGCGCGCCAGAATGCAGGCCTCAAGCGCGGGCTGTATGCCATTGGTCTGGGTCTGCGCGCCGAGGGCGTGCGCGAGTGGAACTACACCACCAACCTGCACGCCAAAGGCGGCATGAATGACCGCGAACTGCTGGCCGCCGCCGACTTTGCCTGCGTGCGCGAGGTGTGGGACCGCTGCATCAACACCAGTGAGCGCACCAAAGCCGTGATTGACCTGGAGCAGCGCTTTCCCATGCCGCACAAAGACGCGGTAACGCAGCGGGCCACGCAGATCGGGCTGGACCCGGCCTATGTGTATGGCCTTATCCGCCAGGAGAGCCGCTTCATCATGGACGCCCGCTCGGGCGTCGGCGCGTCTGGCCTGATGCAAGTCATGCCGGCCACCGCGCGATGGACTGCCAAGAAAATTGGCCTGACCGATTTCCAGACCCCGCAGTTGAATGACCGCGACACCAACATCGCCATTGGCACGGGCTACCTCAAGCTGGTGCTGGATGATTTTGCAGGTTCCATGCCGCTGGCCGCAGCGGCCTACAACGCAGGCCCCAGCCGGCCCCGTAGCTGGCGTGGCGCAAGTGGCGGCCCGGTGCTGGAAGCCGCCATCTGGGCCGAAAACATCCCGTTTGCCGAGACACGTGATTACGTGAAAAAAGTACTGTCCAACACCACTGCCTATGCCGCGCTGATCAGCGGGCAACCCCAGTCCCTCAAGGCACGCCTGGGGGCGGTGGGGCCACGCGACGCGGCAGCGCCTGAAGTGAACAAGGACTTGCCTTGATCCGGCTGCACACCCCTACGCCAGCCCGATAACGCAACTGATCCCGCCCCAGAACTCGGCTCCAAAATAAATTCCCCGCATGCAAAAAATTCTGATTCTGGGCGGCACCGGCTTTGTCGGCAGCCACGTGTGCCAAAAGCTTGCTTCGCTGCCGCTGCGCATCACCCTGCCCACGCGCCGCACAGAAAACGCCAAGTACTTGCAAAGCTTGCCAACCGTCGATGTCTTGCAGGCTGATGTGCATGATGAAGCGGCTCTCACGCGCCTGGTGACGGGGCATGACGCGGTTGTCAATCTTGTGGCCATCCTGCACGGCAATGAGGTGGCTTTCAACCGGGCGCATGTGGAATTGCCGCAGAAACTCGTGCGGGCGTGTCAGGGTGCGGGCGTGCGGCGCGTGGTGCATGTGAGTGCGCTCGGCGCGGCGCTGGATGCGCCGTCGATGTACCAGCGCAGCAAGGCACGCGGCGAGCAGTCCCTGAATACAGGTGCGCAGGCCAACGCGCTGGACTTGACCCTGCTACGCCCCAGCGTGATCTTCGGCGCAGAAGATAAGTTTCTCAATGTGTTCGCCAAACTCCAGCAGATTTTCCCCGTCATCCCACTGGCCGGGGCGGACACCCGCTTCCAGCCGGTTTGGGTAGACGATGTGGCGCAGGCCATCGTGCGGTGCCTGCAAGACCCCCAGACCGCCGGTCAAGTATTTGACCTGTGCGGCCCCGACGTGATGACACTTCGCCAACTGGTTGAGTTCTCCGGCAAAGCCAGCGGCATCCGGCATGGCCAAGGCCGCCCGGTATTTGGCCTGCCCCTGGCCCTGGGCCGCCTGCAGGCGGCGCTGATGGCCCTGGCCCCCGGCGAGCCGCTGATCAGCCGTGACAACCTGGACTCGATGGCGGTCGACAACATTACCGATGGGCACCTGCCCGGCCTTGCTGCATTGGGCATCACGCCGGCCTCAGTCGAGGCGGTTGCCTCCGTCTACTTGAGCGCACGTGGCAAACGAAGCGTGTTTCAGGATATGCGCAGGACAGCCGGACGGTTTTGAGCTGCCGGCACTTGCGCAGGCCTTGGGCTGGCTTGCACAACGCGGCGTGGACCGGTCCCTTGGCTTGCCAGGCCCGCTCGGCATCCGTTAGGGCTAAATTCGTCATCAATGTCCGGAGTTCTGCGCGTTACGATCTCTGGCTCAACGTCCATCAGCCACCCGGAGACCCTCATGCTCAAGCTCTACATCGGCAACAAGAATTATTCATCCTGGTCCATGCGCCCCTGGGTGCTGCTTAAACAGGCAGGCATTGAGTTTGAAGAAGTAATGGTGCGGTTTGATTCGTTTGACGCCGGCTCGGAGTTCAAAAAAACCATGGGTCCTATCAACCCGGTGGGCAAAGTGCCTGTGCTGGTGGACGACGGCCTGATGGTGTGGGACACGCTGGCCATTTGCGAATATGTCTCCGAACTTGTGGCAGACAAAATCCCTGGCAAAGCCCTGTGGCCGCGTGAAGCCCGTGTGCGTGCACGCGCCCGCAGTGTGTGCGCCGAAATGCACTCGGGCCTGGGCGGCCTGCGCAGCAACTGCCCGATGAACATCGAAGCATCGCTGCCCGATGTTGGCAAGCTCGTGTGGCGCGACAAGCCCGACGTGCGTGCCGATGTGGCGCGGGTGATCGCGATGTGGAGTGCGTTGTTTCAGGAACACCGCGGGCCGATGCTGTTTGGTGAGTTCTGCATCGCAGACGCCTACTTCGCGCCGGTCTGCATGCGCCTGAAGACCTACGCCCTGCCCGTGCCACCCGCCATCTCTGCCTACGTAGAACGCGTCAGCGCCCTGCCCGGCGTCAAGGCCTGGATCGACGGGGCTCTGGCAGAGAAAGACTTTCTGGATTTTGAGGAGCCGTATCGACTCGCCCGTTGAGCCCAAAAGCCTGGTGAACGCCTGATAAACGCTTGATAATGAGGCCAGAAAAAATTGAAGGGCATCGGTGCTTAGTTTTTATGAATTTTTTGCAGGTGGCGGCATGGCCCGGCTTGGGCTCGGGCCTAGTTGGAATTGTTCGTTCGCCAATGATCTGGATCCAAAAAAGGCGGCTTCCTACGGGCTCGACCACGGTCCGTCAGCACTGCATGTGGGCGACATTGCGGCCGTGACGACTTCTGACTTGAAAGGTGAGGCTGATTTGGCTTGGGCTTCATTCCCCTGCCAGGACCTGTCGCTCGCCGGGCAAGGCAGAGGCCTTGAGGGCTTACGCAGCGGGACTTTCTGGTCATTCTGGCAATGATGGATGGCTTGAAAAAATAAGGTCGCCTGCCTTCCATCATCGCGCTGGAAAACGTCTGCGGCGCAATCACGTCCAACCACGGGCGCGACTTTGCAGAGCTTGTGCGGGCGGTGTGTGATCTGGGCTACCGGGTTGGTTGTCTTGTGATAGACGCTGCGTACTTTGTTCCACAGTCGCGGCCGAGGCGGTTCATGC
>JAYVNK010000158.1:0-5431 GCA_043758475.1 Comamonadaceae bacterium
AACATGTCTACAATAAGAAGCTCAAAAAATCACCTATGTCGTTGATTCAAAAGGGATTTCCACTCAATAAGCACTGCATGGGGGAGGAACTTCAGGCTAGTGGCCGCTAGCAAGCCAGCGCTGGAGAACCTGCAGCGCTTGACGGCAACATGAGCCGATAGCGATTTATCAGACCTGCGACAGGAGGATCGTGATGCCACCCGTTGCAAATTTGGGTACGTCGGCGACGACTCTTTCCCACGCGGGCGAGCCCGTCACCGCGGCCAGGTGTTCGGGGTTGTCGAACCAGGCCTCGAACAGCCGGTAGAACGGCGGCGCTGATCCGTCAGGGCCGGGCAGTCCAACGGAAATCTCCGCTCTGGCGGGGGCCGGTGCTGCAGCAACCAGGGGCATGTGCGTCCCCAGATAGTAGGCTTCGAAAGCTGCCGGGTCTTGCGGCTGGCCGTACAAGACGGATAGCTTCAAAGCGCTTGGGGGGTTAGCTGGTTTCATGGTGGTCTCCTAAAGGGTTGGGATGGTGGGGGTAGGCATCGAGGCTTTACTCAAGTGATCATTGAGAATCTGGTTGCCGAAGCCCGCGATCAGTGCCGCCACTTCGGCGGGGGCTGTCCCGGGTCTAAAGGCCCATGCCCCGCGCCTTCAACTTCAGTCGCAGGTGCAGCCCCACGGGGGCCATTGCAAGCTTCATTAATTCTTGTGCGGGACCGCCGTCCTTGGTGCCCACACTGGTGATGTCGAAGTCGCGCAGGATGGTGGCTATGGCCAGTTTCATTTCCAGCAGCGCCAGGTAGCGGCCAGGGCATATTCGCGGGCCAGCGCCGAAGGGCATGGAGATGCGCTTGGCTGAATTGGCGGTGGTGGCAACAGACATAGCCGTATCGCCGTCAGCCAGCCAGCGCTCGGGTTTGAAGGCTGCGGCGTTGGGGATATGGGCGTCGCTCACGCTGTCTCGCCTCATCAGCGCCATAACAACCACGCCCTTGGGCACGCGTACGTCACCCATCATCACTTCACGCAGGGCCTGCGCGGTTACGATTGGTGCCACCGGCTTTAAGCGCATGGTCTCATGGGCGCAGGCCTCGACGTATTCCAACTGCGCCATTTGCTCAAGGGTTGGGCTGGTGCTGTTGCCCACCACGCGCTGCACCTCAGCGACTGCTTTGGCCAGTGTGGCTGGGTTTTGCCACATCAAGTAAAGCAACCACGCCAGGGTGTTGGCGGTGGTGTCTTCACCAGCCAACAGCATCGTCATCACGTTGCCTGCCACCTGCTGGTCGTCAATCCCGCTAGCGGGCTCGTCTGCGGCAACGATCATGGCTTCCAATAAATTGGGCGGCTCTGCCCGGCGCGCAGGGTTTGCAGCCAGGCGCGCTCTGGCCTGGGCGATGAAATCGTCCACCGCCAAGTTGACCTGCTTGATCGAATGCGCCAGCTGCTTGTCTGCCTTTGATGGCCACCAGCGCCATACTGGCAGCGGTTTGAATAGGCGGTCATAAAGCGCAGGAAATATCTGATCCAGGTGTTGCTGAATCACATCGCCATCCGAGCTGAGGGTGTCAACGCCGGCACCGAAGGCCAGGCCAGCAATGGTGTCAACCGTGTAACGCATCAAATCGGCTTGCAAATCAATCGCTTGGTTGGCGCTGGCTGCGCGTTGCCAGCGCGCTGACAGTCTTGAGGACACCCCCACCATCGCTGGGTAGTAGTTTTTGACGTGCGTCGGGTCAAACCCTGCCATGACCATGCGCCGCTGGCGTTTCCACACATCGCCGTTGGCAACAAACAAGCCCACGGGCAGACCCAGTTCGACCCAGATTTTCTCGAGTTTTCTGGGGCGCCAAAAGCCGTCGGGCCGGTCACGCAGCACGTTAGCCACCATCTCATGGTTTGACACCACCAGCATGCTCCGGCCAGACACTTTGAGCTTAAACAGCGGCCCAAACTCGCGGCTCCACTGCTCAAGCTGTTGGTGCATGCGCGGTAGGTCTAGCTGCAGCGCGTTACCGAACCACGGCAGGCCGCGCGGGCCGGGCAGGTCGTCGTAGTCACGAATATTGGCAGGCAAAGCTGCATGCAGGCTGGTTGTCATGGGATTCCTTGTGGCTTTTTCTTCAACCAAAAACGGTACGTCTCGGTTTTAATATTTCACCGCCATCACAAGCCAAAGGCCATAGGACGGGCGTCCCGGCCGGTGCAACGCCGTCCCGGTTTGTCCCGGTCTAAAGACCTGCGTCCCGCACCTTGGCCACCGCCATGGCCCGGCCTTCCACACCGAGCTTGGCGTACAGGGCGGACAACATGTTTCGCACGGTTTTTTCTGCCAGCCCAAGCCGGGCGGCGATTTGCATATTGTCCAGACCTTGGCCAACCAAGCCTGCCAGTTCGCGTTCACGTGGGGTCAACTGCACAGGCGGCGGCTTGTGCGCCACAAACTCAGTGATGACCTGGCACAAGCGCTCGAATTCGGGCTCTTGCGGCAACGGAAGGTGGTTTCGCGAACGCAGCAGTTCAAAACGGGCACCGGGGATGCTGGCGGCCAACTCATGCCCCAAAGCCAGCGGTATGGCCAGGTCGCCTTCGCTGTGCAATACCAGTGTGGGCGCCTGCACTTTTGCGGCTAACGCTCGCGCATCTTTGCCAGCGTTGGCGCGAACGATGGCTGCGGCGCGCGAACCATTGCAGCTCAGACGTTGGTGCTCGTTGAACGAAGCGATCTGCTCGGCATTGCCATCGGGCATGAAGCGGCTGGTAAACATCGCCTGCACACCGGGGTCGTTGCGACCCCAGCCCAGTTCGATGAGTTTTAACTGCGCCTCGTAAAAGGCCAGGGTTTGGGCAGATGGGTTGCGGTGCAGCAAACCATGGGTGTAACCGGCCAACAGAACGAGGTGAGAGACCCGCTCAGGATGTCGTGCTGCATAGGCCACCGCTGCCGTTGCACCACCGGAAATACCCAACAGTGCAAACCGCTCGGCACCCAGGGCATCAGCCACGACCTCGATTTCTTCGACCGAGGTGTCCAAGCTCAGCGGCACATCGTCGGGCATGGACAGACCACAGCCACGCTCGTCGTAGCGCACGACTGTCAGCTGCCGCCCGAGCCGTTCGATGAACGGTTGCCAAAGCGGTGAGCGCAGGTCGTAGTCCACGTGCGTCATCCAGTGCGCAGTGCGCAGCAGCACCGGCGCCCCAGCGCGGCCGCTGCGTGCCCATGCAATGCGCGCGCGCGACGGCAGGTGCGTAAAGCGCAGTTCGTGGACGAGCGGGCGATGGGTAGAAAGCATGAATCGATGATACGGCAGTGGTTCCCGGCCGCCGCAGCGGCCGAAGAAATTAATGGGGTCAGATGAGTGTCAATTATTGCCTTCGCCACCCCTGCGAATAAATGGCGCGTGCATCCGCACGCAGTGCGCTGGCGCAAGAGCGACGCGCCCCGCAGAGAAGTGCTGACCCGCTTGGCGGCCGCCACCGGGGCGGCTCTGGAAAACCTCCAGCGCTTGACGGCAACCGATGGCGGCTTGTTCTTGATTAGATAAATCAGGATGTTGGTGTCCAGCACGTACCTTACAAAGACTCCCGGCCTTGCATGGGTGGCTGTTCACGTTGTCAAGCTGCCTCTCTTGTTTTGACCCATGTTTTCGTTTGTTCCAAAGAATGTATAGCAGGCTGCAACCGCGACAGCGGGCAGTTCACAAAACAGACATTACGTGCCGCGGGATTTCACGGGCTTCAATGGCTTCTGCGGCGGCAAGGCATGCGATATCCGCATAGCGCCCGGCCATTAAGTCAACACCCAATGGCCGGCAGCCCGCTGGGGAGCCCGGTAGATGCACCGGTACGGCAATCGCCGGAAAACCCAAGAGAGGCGACAGTTGCAGGCTGCGCAGCGCCCCGTAGGCTTCAAAAATTGCCGCGCCCAAACCAGCGCCTTCAGGAAACTGTGGCAGCGATGGCGCAGTGCATGGCGGCAACACCACCAGGGAGTGGGTCTGCATCCACAACTGCCACTGCCGAATGATGTGATCGCGCTCGCGCAGCGCAGCCATGTAGCTGTCCAGTGTGACGTCAGCCGTCAGTTGCTGGAACGTGTGCACGAATGCCTCCAGGTGTGGGTCAACAAAACGATCCATCAGCGGGCCGAGTGTGCGTGTCAATTCAGTGCCTACGATCACTGCGAATACTCGCCGGGCCTCTTCCACCAGCGGTGGTTCGACCTCCTCGACTACATACCCCGCCGCTGTAAGGTGTTCGCCAGCACGACGCACAACCCGCGCAATGTCGGAGTGCACAGGGCCTAGCGGCCCGCGCTCGCCCGTGACCAGCGCCACCCGCTGCGACCCCACGGGTGGTGCTGAGTTGAAAGCAATCGGCACAGTGACCGGGTCCCGCGGGTCGGTTCCGCTCATCACCTGCAATGCCAAGCGTGCGTCGCGCACCGAGCGTGTGATCGGGCCATGCACCGTCATGAGTTGCTCACAAAACACCATACCGTGGCGGTACGTGGAGTTGTATTGCGGAATCAACCCCGGAGAAGGTCGAAGCCCGACCACACCGTTACAAAACGCAGGCCAGCGCAGTGAGCCGGCCAGATCGTTACCCTGGCCAATGGCACACATGCCGGTAGCCACTGCAACCGCCGCACCGCCGCTGGAGCCCCCGCTCATGATGCGTGCATCCCAGGGGTTCAACGTGATGCCGTGCAGCAGGTTGGTGGCGTTTTGGGCGAGGCCCAAAGCCGGCGAGTTGCTCCGCCCAATCAGCACCGCGCCCGCAGCCCGCAGCCGCGCGACCAGTGGGCTGTCTTCTTTGGGCAAACGGGTGGCAAAGTTGACGATCCCATCGTCAGTTGGCGTGCCGAGCTGGTCGGTGTTGATCTTGATCGTGACGGGCACGCCGTGCAAAACTCCTGGAACTTGGCCATCGCGCAAGCGCTTATCCGCTGCGTCTGCCATTTCCAAAGCGGCCTCGCCCTGCACCAGCGTCAAGGCGTTCACCTTGGGGTTGACTTGGTGGATGCGATCCAGTGTGGCCTGGGTGACCTCGCGACAAGACACCTCGCCCGAAGTTGTCAGTGCCGAGATGGCTGTTGCGTCCAAATCGAAGAGAGACTGATGCATGCTTTTACCTTCTGGGTCAAATTACCCGTTTTGCTTATCAAGCCAGTTTGATGGGATCAAGAGGCCACCCTCGACACCCCAAGTATCCAAGACTTGAACGCTGAAAGTACGTTTTTTTTTCAACCAAACTCGTAACTACTCAGCCCTGATTCAAGTGATGAGAGACAATCCATCGCAATGCAAGAGCTACCCGATCTGAGTCAACTCACCCACAGTCAGAAAGACGAGCTGATTCGTGTGTTGTGGTCAATGCTTGAGGGCCAAGCGAAGCAGATCGCTGCATTGCAATCGCAGGTTGCGCAGTTGCAATCCCG
>JAYVNK010000159.1:0-5424 GCA_043758475.1 Comamonadaceae bacterium
TGTCTGAGGCAGGTAACTAATCAGGAAAACCAAACAGGCGCAACGGCGTATCCCACAAGATTTTGCGGCGATCCTGCGGGTTGGTGACGCAGGCGGCGAACAGCTAGAGCAGTGGGCAAAATTCCAGTCGCTCCAGCAGCGGCTGTAGCTGCCGGCAATGCGCCAGCCGATGCAGCGCAAAGCTGAACGCAACGCCCACAACGCCTTGTGCCTTGAGTTCCTGCAACTGGGATGCAGGCGCGTCGTTCGCGGCCACAGCGATGCCCTTGAAGCGCCCCTGGCTACAGGCTACAGCGTGACTTCAATGATGCGGCGCAGTTCGGGCGTCACGTCAGGCAGCACCCCAAACCAGGCCTCAAAAGCGGGCCGCGCCTGGTGCAGCAGCATGCCCAGGCCGTTGACAGTGGCATTGCCACGCAGGCGCGCAGCCGCCAGCAGCGGTGTTTCCAGCGGCACGTAGATCACGTCTGACACCAGCGCGTGGCGTGGCAGCGCATGCAAGGTCAAATCCAGCGGCGGGTTGCCATGCATGCCCTGGCTGGTGGTGTTGACGAGCAGGGCCACGTCGGCCAGCGCGGCATGGCGCTCGGACCAAGGCAGCGCCTGGATGGGCGTGCCAAACTCCCTGGCCAGCGCTTGGGCTTTTTCAGGCGTGCGGTTGACCAGGCGGATTTCTTTGGCCCCCCGGTCTGCCAGCGCCAGCACCACGGCGCGTGCCGCGCCACCGGCACCCAGAACGGTCACCGGGCCGGCATCCGCGCGCCAGCCAGGTTGCGCGTCAACCAGGCTCTGGATGTAGCCAAAGCCGTCGTTGTTGAAGCCCTTGAGCGAGCCATCGGGCTGCACCACGACGGTGTTGACCGCACCCACGCGCTGGGCGTTGGCATCCACCGTGGGCACCAGCCCGAGCGCATCCACCTTGTGCGGGATGGTGATGTTGCAGCCCCTGAAACCCAGCGCCGCCAGCCCCGGCAACGCCACAGGCAAGGCGCCCGGCGCCACCGGCAGCAGCACATAAGCGCCCGGCAGGCCATGCTTTTCAAGCCAGTAGTTGTGGATTTTGGGCGAGCGCGAATGCGCTACCGGCCAACCCATCACACCGGCCAGCCCAAACGCGGAGTTGCCTGTTGCTTGACTCATGTTCAGCGATTTCCTATTTCTTGTTCACGGGCGGCAGGATGCCGTTGATGACCTGCTTGCCATTTTCCACTTTGGTCATGAAGCTTTCGCGGTCCAGGTCGCCATTGGCGTCAAAGCTCAGGTCCATCAGCATGCCGGGGTGGTCCTTGACTGACAGCGAGATGCCCTTCATGGCCACGGCAAACGCCTTGGGGTCGAATTTGCCGACCTTTTCGGTGACGGCCTTCACGATGTACATGCCGCTGTAGCCCTTGAGGCCATTGTGGTCTGACTTGCCCTTGTACTCGGCCTGAAATGCATCGCTGAACTTCTTGATGAGGGGCTGGGGCGCGTCAGCCGTCAAGCCCACATGGGCCACGGCATCGCTGCCGGACTGCCTGGCCTTGAGCACGGCGGCGCTGCAATCGACCTGCCCGGCGTCGGTGGAGATGGTGTTGGGCACTTTGATGCCGCGTGCTTCCAGCTCTTTCTTGATCAGGTCCAGGCCACCCATGCCAAAGTCGTTGTTGACGTAGATCACGTCCACGGTTTTGGCTTTGACGGAGTCGCGGATGTAGCCCGCAATCTTGGGCATGGCGGTGGACTGGGTGAACGACGTGCGAAAGACATACGGATTGCCCTGCTGGGTGATGGACGCCGCCTCGCCCCCGGTGAAGTTGGGAATCTCGGCGCGTTTGGTCTCGGCCATGCTGACCATGATGGAGCCTGAGAACACCGGCCCCATCACCACATGGGCTTCCTGGTCAATTGCCTTTTGTGCCAGCGCCTTGGCTACGCCGGGATTGGACTGCGGGTCCATCGACTGGTAGTTGATCTTGCGCCCCAGGATGCCGCCAGCAGCGTTGATCTCCTTCACCGCCAGCTTGATGCCGTTGTCGAAATTGCTGCCCGACGTGGCCCCGGTGCCGCTGAGCTCGACCAGGCCAAAGATGGGTACGGTTTGCTGGGCCTGGGCAACGCCGGCGGCGGCAATTGCAAGGCCGCCAAACAGGGATTTCATGTTGAAAAGGGTGTGCACGGTGTCTCCTGTTTTTTAAGGTATTGAAGTGAGTTCTGGCAATGTCAATCTGCCTTGATCCGGCCAGACTGTATCACCGGCCTCCATCGCGCAATCTCCCGCACGATGAGCTGGCCATAGGCTTCGGGTGTGGTGGGTGTGGCGATGGCCCCTTCACTGGCAAGCCGGGTTTTAAGCTCGGGTGAATTCAGCGACTGGTTGATCTGCGCGTTCAGTTTGATGACGATCTCGCGCGGCGTGCCCGCAGGTGCCACCACGCCGTACCACTGGTCAGCTTCAAATTCTTTGTAGCCGCTTTGCGCCACAGTGGGCAGCTCAGGCAGTGCGTCAAGCCGCGTCGGGCTGGAAACTGCCAGCGCCTTGAGCTGGCCAGATCTGATGAACGGCAACACCGCTGGCGCGCCCGTGAACAGCACCTGGATTTGCCCGCCCACAAGATCCGTCACTGCAGGCGCGGTGCCTTTGTACGGAATGTGCAGCAGCGACGCACCCGTTTGCAGCTTGAAATACTCAGTGGCCAAATTCGCCGCGCTGCCATTACCGCCCGAGCCGTAGTTAAGCTGGCCGGGGCGCGCCTTGGCCAGTGCCACGAGCTCTTTCACGTTGCTGGCCTTGACACTAGGGTGCACCACCAGCACGTTGGGCACGCGCGCCACCCATGCCACCGGCGCAAAATCTTTGACCGGGTTGTACGGCAGGGCAGGGTACAGCGAAGGGTTCACCGCCAGCGTGCCGATGTGGCCCATCAGCAAGGTGTAGCCGTCACCCACCGACTTGGCCACTTTGTCGGCTCCGATGCTGCCGCCCGCTCCGGGCACGTTTTCAATCACCACGGGCTGGCCCCAGGCCTTGGTCAGTTCAACGCCAATGGCGCGCGCCAGAATGTCGGTGGAGCCCCCGGGGGTGAAGGGCACCACCAGGCGGATGGGTTTGGCGGGGTAGGCGGCTGCAGGCAGATTGACAGCCGTGGCTGGCTGTTCGAATGCACTTTGAGAGATAAAAATGCCTGTAGCCCCTGTCAATAGTGCGTAGTAAGCTATTAATTTCATATCAATGGTAGTTCCAGGCTGGACTGGCACCGCCGCGCGCTTTGATAGCAGCCTTTGACGATGGACACTTGTTTCTTGGCATGATTATCATGGCACCATGACCCAAAATAAACCGCGTAGCGCGCTCCTTGCAGGCGCAACTGGCCTCGTCGGCGGCGAATTGCTCAAACTGCTGCTGGCAGACCCCCGCTACGCCAGCGTGCACTGCATCGGCAGGCGCGCACCGGCGATGCAGCACCCCAAGCTCGCCGGCCACAGGATTGATTTCGCAGATGCCGGGCTGGCGACTCAATTCACCGCGCTGCCTGCCATCCAGGACATGTACTGCGCGTTGGGTACCACGATCAAAGTCGCAGGCAGTCAAGCAGCGTTCAAGGCGATTGATCTGGATGCCGTGGTGGCAGTGGCCAAGGCGGCCAGGCAGGTCAACAAAGCCGTGCGCCTGGGCGTGGTGAGCGCGATGGCTGCCGACCCAAAGTCAGGTGTTTTCTATAACCGTATCAAAGGTGAGATGGAGGAGGCGGTGACGCAACTGGGTTTTGAAAGCGTCAGCATCGCGCGCCCCAGCATGCTGGCCGGTGACCGCGATTCGCTCAAGCAGGTGTCACGCCCCGGCGAGCAAATCGGCTTGAAGCTGATGGCAGCGGTGAACTTTTTGATCCCGGCAAATTACAAAGCCATCGACGCGGCAGAGGTTGCCCGCGCGCTGCACCGCATGGTGACCGAAGGATACGCGGGGGTCCGCATTGCGATGTCGGGGGAACTGAAATCGTTGGCGAATGGGGTGCCTTAGCCTGCCATTCCCTGTCAAATTTGCGGGTCAGACATTACCGGTTGAGCGCATGGTCTCCAATCGCAATGAAATGGACGCTTCAAACGTGCTGAGTTGCCGCATGAGGGCGACTTTTAGCTCGCCCTTGGCCGGTGTCTCTTCAAGATGCTGTGCTATCAGCTCGTCCTGTGTAGACATTAATACCTGCGGTACCAATGCTGATCACCCATCTGTTCAACCATCCGAAACTGTTCGGCGCTGTTGGGAAGATGACCTACGACGAGTTCTGGGTCGATGTGGTGGATGGCATGACTGTCGACGATCTCTATTTGCATTTGAAAACTGCCACAAAGCCTCAACAAGTGCCGCTTTGGTGACGCAGCTTTTCGCTGATGTGTATGAGCCGCGAATTTCACCATCCAGTTCCGCCATTTTTGAATAGGCTATGCATCCCGAATTGCAATGGCTGGTACGCAGACAATAATTTCGGGGTAAATTCGAAAGATGATTATTGCGACTCTGCCCGCTTCTCAGGCTCCCCTGTTGGAGGCACACGAAACCGCCGATCGCCTGGCCGGTATCCTGACCTCGGCCATGGATGCCATCGTGACCGTCGATGAGGCACAGCAGATTTTGTTTTACAACCCAGCCGCTGAAAAGATATTCGGCTGGCCGGTCGCGCAGATGCTCGGCCAATCATTGAGCAAGCTCATCCCCGTGCGGTTCCAGGCCGCGCACGCAGGGCACATGGCCCGCTTCGGCAGCACCGGGTCAACCTCCAGGCGCATGGGTGGCTCCACCCTGGTTCACGGCCAGCGCGCCAATGGCGAAGAGTTTCCGGTTGAAGCGTCAATCTCGCAACTGGACTCGGCGCACGGCAAACTCTTTACCGTGATCTTGCGGGACGTGAGCGAACGGGTTCGCGCTGCAGACGAACTCAATGCCCTCGCCACCCAGGCCCATGCCATCCGCGAGAGCGAGAAATCGCGTGTGGCGCGTGAGTTGCACGACGAACTGGCCCAATCGCTGACGGCGCTGAAAATGGACGCCAATTGGGTGCGTGACCGCCTGGGTGACACCTCACCGGCGGTGACGGCCCGCCTCAACGGCATGCTCACCCTGCTCGATGCCACCGTGGCAGCCACCCGGCGCATTGCTGCTGATTTGCGGCCGCTGTTGCTGGACGACTTGGGGCTGGTGCCCGCCATCGAATGGCTGGTGCACAACTTTACTGACCGTACCGGTCTGGACTGCACGCTTTTGGCCAGCGAAGGCATCGAATTGCGCGAGCCATTTGCCACCGCCGTGTTTCGCATCGTGCAGGAGTCGCTGGCCAACATTGCCAAGCATGCCAACGCCTCGCAGATCGTTGTGCGGATTGACCGCATGCCCGGTGCCGTCAGCCAGAGCGTGCAAGACAATGGCCAGGGGTTTTCGCCTGACGC
>JAYVNK010000160.1:0-5415 GCA_043758475.1 Comamonadaceae bacterium
GAGGCGTCATTGATGATCCGAAATACGATGCGTTGCAGCAGCGGTTTTCCAGCCTGCCAGTAGTTAGGGTTCTTTTCTAAAAGAATGAAATCCCCTTTCTTCCATTCTTTGAAAACAAAGGGCCCTGTTCCAATGGGTTTGCTGATGTAAGGATTAGCGGCGGGGTCGGATCCGGCAAACAGATGTTTGGGCATCATCGGAGACTCGTAGCTTGAGGCGAGTGCGGTCAACATCGGGGGGGCTGGTTTGCTGAGCCTGATGATGGCGGTGAGTGGATCGGGTGTTTCGACGCTGGTTATTTTTGCAAGGGCAGAACGACCGCGAGGGTGTACTTTTTTAAGCACCTCTAAGATCGTATAGCTGACATCAGCCGAGGTAAACGGTTGCCCGTCATGCCACTTGACGTTGGGGCGCAGTTTAAAGGTGTAGGTTAGGCCATCTGCGCTGATGTCCCATTTTTCAGCTAGCAGTGGCTGCGGTTTCAAGTCGTTATCGAGATACAGCAACCCTTCCATCACCTTTGAAGCCACAATGCCCATTTGCAAAAGTGGGTTAATTGCAGTCAATAAAAAAGGTGGTTCGGGGGAAAGTACAAACTTCAGGGTGCCACTTTCTATATCAGCAGCACTCTGTGCTGCAGCTGGAAGGCCAAGCGTCGTAATTGCAAGCAGTGCAACTAACAAGGTTACGCGCCTAAATGCATTTGAAATGCTGTATGTCATGCTATATCCTTTTTTAATACGGTTACTACTGAACGCTGGTCCTGCCGCCAACTGGAATCAGAAATCAGGAACTGGTTGTTAAATATAATTATCTAAGTCTGATTTTGTGTGTCTTTCAAAATCTGTTCGACTTATTTCAAAATCAGCACAAGCGCTTCATCCGGCAGAATGGCTCGATCGGGCTCGGCGCGTGTCAAGGTCGTTGTCGCCTCAGTCATGCAGTCAACGGCTGAATATCGTTTTGCGCCAAATGCAGTTTGACCACCGATTCGCGTTCCGGGATGAGCGTCACAGCCCCGACGGACGACCAGTTGCGGGTGGCCCCGGACCCGCAGGCCGGGTGGAGTGCACGGGCCTGTTGGTACACCGAGTGACGGGCCGCCAGAATCGCATGATTCTCCCTTGCATAGCGCTGAGCCGGGCTGACGTAGCGAATCCCGCTGTGACGGTGATCAACGTTGTACCAGCGCACAAAGTCAGCCGTGCCCTTCATCACATCGTCAAGCGCAGTCTGCGCGTTGGCACCGTGCGCTGCCACCAACAGGGTGGCACTGAGAGCGACTGAAAAATAGCAGAACGCACGTTTTGCGAATTTAATGGGTGATTCCTTGTCGATAGTTTTGGGAAAGCTTGGGGATAGTTTGGGGATAGTTTGGAGATTGGGTTGGGTTTTGCTTAGCGTCAGAGCGACGCATCTGGCTACCCAAGATGGTGCATCAATCAGCGCTGACGGGTACTGGGATAAACCCGTTGTGAGTTGAAAAATAGTCCATTGCCGCTAACACACCCGAACCCGCAAGTTTGATGCCAGCCAGCTTCATCCCCATTTCGCACCCAGCCAGTGCGGCCAGCAGCGTCAGGTCATTGCAGTCGCCCAAATGCCCGATGCGGAACATCCGCCCTTTAAGCTTGCCCAGCCCGGTGCCGAGCGAGCAGTCAAACCGCTCGTAAATGACCTTGCGCACCGCGTCGGCATCCACGCCCTCGGGCAGCAGTACGCCGGTGAGCACGGGCGAATACACCGTCGGGTCGGCACACTGAATCTCCAGGCCCCAGGCCCGCACGGCGGCGCGCACACCGTCGCCCCAGCGCTGGTGGCGTGCAAATACGGCCGGCAGCCCGTGCGCCAGCAGCATGTCGCAGGCTTCATTCAGCCTGTATAGCAGGTTGGTGCTGGGCGTGTAGGGGAAATAGCCGGTTTTGTTCAGCTCAATGATCTCGTCCCACGCCCAAAAGGCCTTGGGCAGTTTGGCGGATTTGCTGACCTCAATCGCCTTGGGCGACAGCGCATTGAAGCTGATGCCGGGCGGCAGCATCAGCCCTTTTTGCGAGCCGCTGACGGCCACATCAACGCCCCACGCATCGTGCTGATAGTCGGCCGATGCCAGCCCCGAAATCGTGTCCACCATCAGCAGCGCGGGGTGTTTGGCGTTGTCAATGGCGCGGCGCACGGCGGCAATATTGCTGGTGACGCCGGTCGAGGTTTCGTTGTGCACCACGCACACGGCCTTGATGGTGCGCTCTTTGTCGGCGGTGAGCCGCGCCTCGATCAAATCAGCCTGCACGCCGTGGCGCCAACCGGGCGCGCCGGGCAATGCGGCGTCGCTGCCCTGGTAGCTAAGCACTTCGGTTTTAAGGCCCAGGCGCAGCGCCATCTATTGCCACAGTGAGGCAAAGTGCCCCGTCTCAAACATCAGCACGGCATCGCCTGGGCTCAGGGTGTTGCTCAATGCGGCTTCCCAAGCTCCGGTGCCCCAAGCTGGGTAGATCATGACCGGGTGACGCGTCTGGAAAATCTTCTGCAGATCGGCCAGCAGCTTGAGCCCCAGCACGCCAAACTCGGGCCCCCGGTGGTTAATGGTTGGCAGGCTCATCGCCCGCAGAATGCGGTCAGGCACCGGCGACGGGCCTGGAATTTGCAGAAAATGGCGGCCTGTGGGGTGATAGTCGAGCTTCAACATGACAGAATTCCTGAAGACGAATAATTTTGCATACAAAAATAAATTCTAAACGGCTGCCAGGCACGAAGCCCGGTCAGACCGACTTAATTTTGTATACAACTCGATTTACTGCGTCGGGAAGAATGCTGGCCCGAATTGGATGGAATAGGCAGTCAAGAGCTAAAACTTCAGAAATTCCGGTAAAAACAGGCTGTAGCCCTTGTTCTGTATGGAAACTATGCTATAAATAATGAAGTATTCATGTGCAAAATTGCGCAGTCCGCGCCAAGTCTGCACGGTGTGACCCTGCTCAACGCGGTGTAGCCTTATTTGATGTTCAGCAGCGCGTCTTTCAGCTTGAAATCGGCCGGCACGGGGCCCAGCCAGATGGACATCATGGCCTTGAAGAACTCGGGCTCCTTGAACGGTTCGCCTTGGGTGACGCCGTTAATTGTCGCGACTGTCCCGACCCCTGGCTGCCAGTCAATCAGGAAGTTGACGCCGGTCAGCAGTTTTTTCTGATCGGCAAACATCTGCCCCATGCGCACCAGGCCTGGCACCAGCTTGGACATTTCGCCCGGGGCCATGTTGTCCTGCACGCCGCGTGTGAACAGCTTGCCGAGTTCGGTGGCGTCAATGTCGCGAAGCATGGTCACGCTCACGCGTTTGGGTCCGGGCTGGTTCACCACGTCATCCAGCGTGCTGGCCTTTTTGCCCACGTACAGCCCCGCCGCATACACCTTGAACGGCCCCTTGTAACGCGTGCCAGCGCCATTGAGCAACAATTTGCTGCCCCGCACGTCTGCGCTCTCTTCGAACTTGACGCCGTTGATTTCAACCGTCGCTGCCAGCAGGCCGCCAGACAATGAGAGGGCAGATGCCAACAGGACGATGTGCATCAAGAGGGGGTTCAGCGGTTTCATCAAAGTCTCCTTGGGGCAATGCTGTCGCGGCAGGTGAAGCACGATGCCAATAACGTGGGTATGAACACAGACAGTCGAGTGGCATTTATACAGGGGCCAAGCCGAAACGCAACAGGGTTTGCGAGCGTCGCACCGTTTGCTACACTGCGCTCATGTTCATTCACCGCATCAGCATTGAAGGTGGCAGCGACCGGGGAGCCTGGCTTTGGCGGCCCTGCTCAACCGCTGCCTGCACTGTTGCACCTTCGTTGCGCGCTGCAAGCCCACGCGGCTGACCTGCCCACCTGCTGGCATCTCATCCGCGCCCCTCGCCGGGCCAGTTCCAATTGATCGACCTGGCACTTGTTGAATGAATGCTGCATACAGTGCAGCGGGCCGGGCCGCAGAGCCCCGCCAGACTGAGAGGCCACCCCATGATTTCTGAACTTGAATTCAAGTCCCTGAGCGCGCAGGGCTACAACCGCATCCCGCTAATGGCGCAAGCCTTTGCCGACCTGGAAACGCCGCTCTCGCTGTACCTGAAGCTGGCCTATTCCAGCCAGGGCGGCGACTATCGCCCCCACGCTTCGCTGCCCCCCGAGGGGGCCGTCGGCAGCTTGGGGCGGCCCGGCGCTGCCTACTATCGCCCCCACGCTTCGCTGCCCCCCGAGGGGGCCATCGGCAGCTTGGGGCGGCCCGGCGCTGCCTACTCCTTCCTGCTTGAATCCGTCGTTGGCGGTGAGCGCTTTGGCCGTTACAGCTTCATTGGCCTGCCAGCGCGCACGCTGTTGCGCGCCAGTGGATTTGGCGCGGATGCCACAACCGAGGTGGTGACCGATGGGGTGGTGGTGGAAACGTCGAAGGCCAACCCGCTGGATTTCATTGCCGCGTACCAAAAGCGCTTCAAAGTAGCGCTGCGCCCCGGCCTGCCGCGGTTTTGCGGCGGCCTGGCCGGGTATTTTGGCTATGACACGGTTCGCTACATTGAGAAAAAGCTCGAAGCATCCTGCCCGCCCGACACGCTGGGCTGCCCTGACATCTTGCTGCTGCAATGCGAAGAGCTTGCGGTCATCGACAACCTCTCCGGCAAGCTCTACCTGATCGTTTATGCCGACCCCACCCAACCCGAAGCCTTTGCCAACGCCACAAAGCGCCTGCGTGATTTGAAAGACAAACTCAAATACTCGGTCAGCGCACCCACCGTGCGGCCCACGCAAAGCCACCCCGCAGAACGCGACTTTGCAAAGGCCGACTACATCGCTGCCGTGGTGCAGGCCAAAGAGCTGATTGCCGGGGGCGACTTCATGCAGGTGCAAGTCGGCCAGCGCATCAAGAAGCGCTACACCGAATCACCGCTGTCACTTTACCGTGCGCTGCGCTCGCTCAACCCGTCGCCCTACATGTACTACTACCATTTTGGCGATTTCCATGTGGTGGGGGCGTCGCCGGAAATCCTTGTGCGGCAAGAACAGGTCGCCACAAACGGCAACGCAGAGCAGAAGATCACCATCCGCCCCCTGGCAGGCACCCGGCCACGAGGCGCCAGCCCCGAGCTGGACAAAGCCGCCGAGATCGAGCTCATCAACGACCCCAAAGAGCGCGCCGAGCACGTGATGCTGATCGACCTGGCGCGCAACGACATTGGCCGCATTGCGCAGACGGGATCGGTCAAAGTCACTGACGCTTTCTGTGTCGAGCGCTACAGCCATGTGATGCACATCGTTAGCAATGTCGAAGGCCTACTCAACCCCGGCATGACCAGTATGGACGTGCTCAAGGCCACTTTCCCGGCGGGCACGCTTACCGGCGCGCCCAAGGTGCACGCCATGGAGTTGATTGACCAGCTGGAGC
>JAYVNK010000161.1:0-5389 GCA_043758475.1 Comamonadaceae bacterium
GGTCGGTCTTGAACAGCTCCTGCTCACGGAACACCGCGCGCTGTTCCACACCCGCGTTCCTGGCGTGCGCGTTGCTCAAATTCACCAGCGCAGGATCGATCTCAACGCCCAGACCAGTCGCTCCGAAGCGCTTGGCCGCCAGGATGACGATGCGGCCATCGCCCGAGCCGAGGTCAAGCACATGGTCGCCCCGCTTGACACCGGCCATGCTGAGCATTTCCAGCGTGACGTTGTCCGGCGACGTGACGAAGGGCACCTCGTCGCTGAGCGCCGGATTCGCGACGGTGAGTGAGCCCATCAGTGCCAGTGCGCAGAGGCTGCGCACTGCACGACTGCGCACAGCAACACGGAGATTGTTGCGTAGAAACCTGCGGCGGATTGAGATCATCCGAAAAATTGGAGCGCGGCGCTTAAAGCGGGCTGGCCCCGACTGGGGGGTCAAGGATCAGATCGCCACCATCTGGCGCACTGCGTTGACTTCCATGTCTTTGCCCAGCCCGCTGGCGCGCACCGCGCCACGCTCCATCACCACGTAGTTGTCAGCCAGCTCCTGCGCAAAGTCATAGTACTGCTCCACCAGCAAAATCGCCATGTCGCCCCGGTCGGCCAGCCTGCGGATGACGCGGCCAATGTCCTTGATGATGCTGGGCTGGATGCCTTCGGTGGGCTCGTCCAGGATCAGCAGCTTGGGTTTGGCTGCCAGCGCACGGGCAATGGCCAGCTGCTGCTGCTGCCCGCCCGACAGATCGCCGCCGCGCCGGTTCAGCATCTGCTTGAGCACAGGGAACAGTTCGAACAGTTCGCCCGGTATCGGCGTACTGGCGCTCTTGTAAGCCAGCCCCATGCGCAGGTTTTCTTCCACCGTGAGGCGCGCAAAAATCTCGCGGCCCTGCGGCACAAAGCCAATGCCGGCGCGCGCGCGCTGGTAGGGCGTGTCTTTGTGAATGGGCTTGCCATCAAATTCAATGCTGCCGGTCTTGATGGCCACCAGGCCCATCAGGCTCTTGAGCAGCGTGGTTTTTCCCACGCCGTTGCGGCCCAGCACGACCGTGATTTTCCCAAGGCTCGCCTCTATGCTCACGTCCCGCAAAATGTGGGAACCGCCGTAATATTGGTTGATGTTTTTGACTTGGAGCATCGGTCATTCCGGTAGAAGGGCAATTTTTGGCTTCGCCGCTCTTCGAGAACGACAGGCCGCCCTTAGAAAAATTAGCCCCCTGGGGCTGAGCGCTGCGGCTCCGATTCTGCCAGCGCAGAATTGGACAGCGCGAAGAGCTGTTGCCTCTGGCAACCAGCCTGTCCAGCGACCCGTGAAACGGCGGAGCGTGGGGGCGATCATCTGCCAAGGTACACCTCAATCACCCGCTCATCGGCCTGAACCTGGTCCAGCGTGCCTTGCGCCAGCACCGAGCCATCGCACAGCACCGTGACGATCTCCGAGATGGTGCGGATAAAGCTCATGTCGTGCTCCACCACCATCAGCGAATGCTTGCCCTTGAGCGTCAAAAACAGCTCGGCGGTGCGCGCCGTTTCTTCGTCGGTCATGCCTGCCACGGGCTCGTCCAGCAGCAGCAGCTTGGGGTCCTGCATCAGCAGCATGCCAATCTCCAGCCACTGTTTCTGGCCGTGGCTCAAATTGCCGGCGAGGCGGTTCACGGTGTCAGCCAGATGGGTCGTCACCAGGATATGGGCCAGCCGATCACTCTGCGCCGAGTCGAGTTTGAAGAACATTGAGGACTTCACACCCTTGTTGGTCTTCAGGGCCAGCTCCAGGTTCTCGAACACCGTGAGGTATTCAAACACGGTAGGCTTTTGAAACTTGCGGCCAATGCCCATCTGGGCGATTTCAGATTCCTTGTGGCGCAGCAAGTCAATCGTACTGCCAAAAAACACCGTGCCCTCATCAGGCCGGGTCTTGCCGGTGATGATGTCCATCATGGTAGTTTTACCCGCACCATTGGGGCCGATGATGCAACGCAACTCGCCGGGCGCAATGTCGAGCGACAGGTTGTTGATGGCCTTGAAGCCGTCAAAACTGACGCTCACATCTTCCAGGTACAAAATGCGGCCGTGCGCAACGTCCACTTCGCCAGGCGTGGCAACCCGGCCAATTCCGGCATCGCGCCCACCGGACTCGGTGTGGCCCGTCTCCAGCTTTCTGGCACGTTGTTCAATACGGCGTGCGCCTTGCTCCAGCAGGTCTGGCGTCATGTGCCCACCTTGCTGCGCAGTTTCTTGATCAAGCCGACCACGCCATCCGGTAAAAACAGCGTCACGCCGATGAAAAGCGCACCCAAAAAGTACAGCCAGAATTCGGGGTAAGCCACGGTCAACCAGCTCTTGGCTCCATTGACGATGAACGCACCCATGATGGGCCCGATCAGCGTGGATCGCCCGCCCACTGCGGCCCAGATCGCAATTTCAATCGAGTTAGCCGGGCTCATCTCACCGGGGTTGATGATGCCCACTTGCGGCACGTACAAGGCCCCGGCCACGCCGCACATGATCGCGGAAATCACCCAGATGGTGAGCTTGTAGCCCAGCGGGTTGTAGCCCGAGAACATCACCCGTGTTTCTGCATCGCGTATAGCCTGCAGCACGCGGCCAAACTTGCTGCCCACCAGCCACTTGGCAAACAGGAAGAACCCCAGCAGCGTGAGCCCGGTGAGCACAAACAGCACCATGCGCATGGATGGCGTGGCCAGAGGAATATTCAAAATCCGCTTGAAATCGGTAAAGCCGTTGTTACCTCCAAAGCCGGTCTCGTTGCGGAAGAACAGCAGCATGGCGGCAAACGTCATGGCCTGCGTGATGATGGAGAAATACACGCCCTTGATGCGCGATCGGAAAGCGAAGTAGCCAAACACAAAAGCCACAACACCCGGCACGGCGACGATCAAAATCAGTGTGGCGGCAAAGCTGTCGCTGAACGTCCAGTGCCAGGGCAGTGTTTTCCAGTCAAGGAACACCATGAAATCAGGCAGATCGCTCTTGTAATTGCCGTCCTTGCCAATCTGGCGCATCAGGTACATCCCCATCGCGTAGCCGCCCAGCGCAAAAAACACGCCGTGGCCCAGGCTCAGGATGCCCGTGTAGCCCCAGATCAAATCCATGGCCAGCGCGCAGATGGCGTAGCACATGATCTTGCCCAGCAGGGCCACGGCGTAAGTGCTCATGTGGAACGCGCTGTCTGTGGGCACCGCCAGATTAAGCAATGGCGCGACAGCACACACCGCTATCAGCGCGATGATGAAGGCACCCCAGCCACTGCGGGTTAAAAGCGGCCTCGGGGTTGGCAGGGGGATGTTCACACCTCCCTGCCTTTCATTGCAAAGATTCCTTGAGGCCGCTTCTGGATGAAGATGATGATCAGCACAAGCACCGCAATCTTGGCCAGCACGGCACCCGTCCAGCCCTCCAGAAACTTGTTCAGTACCCCCAGGCCCATGGCTGCGTAAACCGTGCCCGCCAGCTGGCCCACACCGCCCAGCACCACCACCATGAACGAGTCCACGATGTAGCCCTGCCCCAAGTCCGGCCCGACGTTGCCCACCTGGCTCAAGGCGCAACCTGCCAGCCCCGCAATGCCAGAGCCCAGCGCAAACGCATACGTGTCAATGCGGGCGGTGTTGACGCCCATCGCCGACGCAATCGGGCGGTTTTGGGTGACACCGCGCACAAACAGGCCAAGGCGTGTCTGGCTGATCAGCCATGCCATCCCCAGCAGCACCGCGATTGCAAAGCCAATGATCACCAGCCGGTTGTAAGGCAGCGACAGATTACCCAGCACCTGCACGCCGCCGCTCATCCACACCGGGTTTTCCACACCAACGTTTTGCGCGCCAAAGATAGAGCGCACGGCTTGCTGCAGCATCAGGCTGATGCCCCAGGTGGCCAGCAGCGTCTCCAGCGGGCGGCCATAGAGGAACCGGATCACGCTGCGTTCCAGCAGCGCACCCATGAGCGCCGACGCCATGAAAGCCACCGGCACAGCCGCCAGTAAATACCAGTCAAAGGCACCCGGAAAATACTTTTGAAACAGCCCCTGCACCACATAGGTGGCATAAGCGCCAATCATCATCAGTTCCCCGTGGGCCATGTTGATCACGCCCATCAGGCCGTAAGTGATGGCCAGGCCCAGCGCCACCAGCAGCAGGATGCTGCCCAGGCTGATGCCGCTGAAAACGGCCCCCAGCTTGTCGCCCCAGGCGAGAGCACCTTCCACTGTTTTGAGGCTGGCCGTCAACGCAGCTTTGACATCGGGCTCTGTCTCCACCTTCAGGCGCTCCAGCAAAACAGTCTTGGTGCTGGCCTGGCCGCTTTGCGCCAGCAGGTTGGCGGCGATCAGGCGTTTGGCTTTGTCGGCACTGCCCAGCAGCACCGCAGCTCGGATCAACCCTAACTGGGCTTTAAGGTCGGCGCTCTGCTCTGCAGCAAAGGCTTTTTCGATCAACGGCAGTTTGGACTCGTCGCTTTCTGATTGCAGCGTCTTGATGCCAGCGCGGCGGGCCGCCTCATCTTTGGAAAACAGTTTGAGTCCGGCCAAAGCCGACTCCAATTCGCCGCGCATGCGGTTGTTGTTGATGACGTCTTCTGCGCCGTCCGGCACAGGAACTTCTGCACCAGTAACGGCATCGAAACCTTTGCCATCCTTGACGACAAATACCTTGTCGAGCGTGGTTTTGACCGCATCGTCCAGCAACGCTTGCAGAAAGGCTGCGGTTTTGTCGTCGGCGCTGACCAGGGCCCTGTTCAAGGCTTCTACGCGAGTGTCGGACTCCCCGGTAGAGATTCCTTTTGCCTCCTCAGCCGTTAGCGAATGTGCATGACCAGCTATTAAGAATGTAGCGAAAAAAATAAAGCAGCGGATCATCATGAAAAAAGAACCTGTAGGGTGGGCATGGTAATCGATGCGAAAACCGGCATCCAAATGCCGGGATGCAAACACCGCAATGCCCACACTGCAACTCCCTGCCGGGACAAATAAGGTGAGGGCCGTAGCGAGAAGCCCGAGGTGGGCGGCGAGGATCGGACGCGTACGCTAGTACGCAGAGCACCGCAGCCGTCCAGATCGGGTTTCGCAGTAGGCCAGCGCCTTATTTTTTGGCCACTTCCTGTTTGGCTGGCTCATCAGGCTTCTTGTCGTTGCCTTCGATGTACGGGCTCCATGGCTTGGCTTTCACTGGGCCAGGGGTCTTCCACACCACGTTGAACTGTCCGTCGGCCTTGATTTCGCCGATGAAAACAGACTTGTGCAGGTGGTGGTTTTTCTCATCCATCTTGCTCAAAATGCCGCTGGGCGCTTTGAAGGTTTGGCCTGCCATGGCAGCAATCACCTTGTCGGTGTCGGTGGACTTGGCTTTTTCAACTGCCTGCTTCCACATGTTGA
>JAYVNK010000162.1:0-5380 GCA_043758475.1 Comamonadaceae bacterium
CCTGCGCAAGCAGTTCGGCCTGGACCAGCCCTTGATGCTTCAGTACGTGAACTTCCTGGCCAACATCGTGCAGGGCGATTTCGGCAACTCCTTCCGGTACCGTGTGTCCGCCATTGGGCTGGTGCTGCCGGCACTCTGGGCCACCTTCAAGCTGGTTGGCTCGGCGATGCTCTTATCGGTCTGCATTGGCCTGCCGTTGGGCATTTTTGCCTCAATGGCACCCCGCGGCCTGCTCTCACGTGTGGTGGTTTGGTATGCCGCAGCGGGCGAGTCGATCCCCAGCTTCTGGTTCGCGCTGATGCTGATGCTGCTGTTCGCCGTTACCCTGGGAGTGCTGCCGTCATCGGGCTATGGCACCTGGCAGCACTATGTCCTGCCGGTCACCACGTTAGCGCTGTTTTCGTCGGCGTCGCTCGCGGCGCTGACCCGCGCCAACATGGTCAATGCACTGCAAAGCGACTTTGTGAAAATGGAGCGCAATCTGGGCCTGCCGGAACTTGTCATCGTCTTCAAGCACGCCCTGCGAAACGCCTCGCTGCCAATCATCACCTACCTCGGTTTGCAGTTCGGCGTGCTGCTGGGGGGCGCTGTGGTGACCGAGCGGATTTTCGCCTGGCCGGGCGTCGGGCAGGTGCTGGTGGAAGCCATCTTTACGCGTGACTTCCCGATCATCCAGGCCGGCGTGCTGCTGACCGCCTTCTGCTTTATGCTGATCAATCTTCTGGTGGACATCCTGGCGACCGCGCTGGATCCGAGGGTGCGGCAATGAACGCCGCCGGATCGGGCTCATCCGGTTTGATAGGCTGGGTGCGCCGAGGTGTCCAATGGCCTTTGCGGCTGTCCGGCAAGGGTGGCCCGCCGCTGTTGGCCACTCTGGTCTGCGCATTTCTTTTTGTTGCCGCCATCTTTGGCACCTCAATCACGCCGTACAGCGCCACCAGCATCGACTTTGAAGCGGTGATGCTGCCGCCGATGTGGCAAGACGAAGGCACCATCCGCCACCCGCTGGGCACCGACCAGCTCGGCCGTGATGTCATCAGCCGCCTGGTGGCGGGGGCTCAAGTGTCGCTGATGGTGGCAGGCGCTGCCGTTATTTTCGGCGGCATTCTCGGCACCTTCATTGGCCTCATCGCAGGCTATTTCGGTGGCATCGTTGGATCGCTGCTGGCCCGGCTGACGGATGCATTTCTGGCCCTGCCCTTTATTCTCATGGCGCTGGCGCTGGTGTCGGCCCTGGGGCCGGGGCTGGGGAACATCATCGTCGTGATGATCCTGACCAACTGGGCGCGCTACGCCCGGCTGGTGCGCAGCGAAGTGCTTGGCATCAAGGAGCGGGATTTCGTGCTGCTGGCCCGCATTGCCGGTGTGTCAAGGGTCATGATCGCGCTGCGCCATGTGTTGCCAAACGCCATCAACTCGGTCGCCATCCTTGCCGTGCTGGATGTGGGCCGGGCCATGATCCTGGAATCGGCGCTGTCATTTCTCGGGCTCGGGGTGCAGCCGCCGAGCGTCTCCTGGGGTGTGATGCTGGCCGACGCCAAGTCGTTGATGGGTTTTGCCTGGTGGCTTGCCGTGTTTCCGGGTGCCGCCATCTTCATCTCGGTATTGAGTTTCAGTGCGCTGGGCGATTGGCTGCATGCCAAGCTCGACCCTCGCACCGGTTTGTAGGGCAAGCCACCATGTCCCTGCTGACAGTGCGCAATCTCAACGTTCAATTTGGGCCAGCAGTGCAACCGATTGCCGCCGTGACCAACGCCAGCTTCAGCATTGAGCAGGGACAGATCGTCGGCGTCGTCGGTGAATCCGGCAGCGGGAAAACAACCATGTGCACCGCGTTGATGCGGTCCTTGCCAGACAGCGCCAGAATTTCCGGTGACATCGACTTCGATGGCCTGTCTTTATTGACGCTGTCACCGACCCAGATGCGTGCGATTCGCGGGCGCGACATCTCAATGATCCTGCAAAACCCGATGACATCGCTCGATCCGCTGTTCACCATCGGCAACCAGACCACCGAGGTGCTCCAGTTGCGCCGTCCCCGCCTGGGACCCTCGGAACAGGATGCAATTGACCTGCTTCGCAAGGTTCGCATCACCGCGCCCGAGATGCGCGTGCGGCAGTATCCGCACCAGATGAGCGGCGGCATGAAGCAGCGCATTCTCACCGCGTTTGCCACCGCATCGTCGCCAAAACTCCTGATTGCCGATGAGCCGACCACCGCGCTTGATGCCACCGTCCAGGAAGAAATTCTCTCGCTGTTCTGCGAAATTCGGCAAACCTCGAACGTGGCCATCATCATCGTCACGCATGATCTGAGTGTGGTGCGCCGCATCAGCGACCGCACCATCGTGATGTACGCCGGGCGCATCGTCGAATCCGGCCCCACGCAGCGTGTTTTCGGTGCGCCGCAACACCCTTACACGCAAGGCCTGATCGGGTCGATGCCCCGGGTTGTGCAAGGGCGTGTGGAGTTGAGTTCCATCCCTGGGCAGGTGCCGCGGCTGGACCAGCTCGGCAGCGGCTGCGCATTTGCCGCACGCTGCCTGCACGCGACCGATGTTTGTGAACAGGGACTGCCCGCTCCGCGCTCGGTGGGCGAAGACCATGAGGTGGTGTGCTGGCATGGTGAAGCCGTTCCCGGCGCTATTCCCAACGCTACTCCCAACGCTTTAGCCAGCACATTGCCGCAGCGCCACAGTCCCACGAGCGCGGTCCTCAAAACACGCCAGCCCATCCAATGAACCCTATTCTGGATCAAGCCAGGCTTTCCATTGCGCCGGTGATAAAGGCCCCGCCTCTGGTCGAAGCGCGGGGCCTGCAGAAGCGCTTTCGCCTGAGCCGGCAGCGTTTTTTCGAGCCGGCGCCCTCCGTGCTCGCAGTCGATGACGTGAATTTCAAGGTGATGCAAGGCACCACTTTCGGCTTGGTCGGCGAGTCCGGCAGTGGCAAGACCACGGTTGCCAAAATGCTCTTGAAGCTGGAGCAGCCAACGGCTGGAACGCTGCTGGTGGATGGCAAAGATGTGTTCCAGCAGGATACCAGCAGCGAACGCCTGTACCGCAGCACCGTGCAGGCGGTGCTGCAAGACCCCTACGGCGCGTTGAGCCCCCGGCTCAGGGTGGGCAGAATCATCGCCGAGCCGCTGGTCGCGCAAGGCCGCATGTCCTGGAAAGAGGGGGAAGCGAAGGCTGCCGATCTGATGGATCTGGTGGGCCTGCGGCGCGACGCCCTGCACAAATACCCGCATGAATTCAGCGGCGGGCAGCGTCAGCGAATCGCCATTGCCCGCGCCCTGTCGGTCGAGCCGCGCCTCATCGTGCTGGACGAGTCGGTGTCAGCGCTCGACGTGTCAGTGCGGGCCCAGATCCTCAAGCTGCTTGAGGAAGTTCAGCGCAATCTTGGCGTCACCTACCTCTTCATCGGCCACGACCTGGCCGTGGTGCGCTACATGTCCACCGATGTCGGCGTAATGTACCTGGGGCAGTTGGTGGAAATCGGCTCAGCGATGCAGGTCTTCAGCCAGCCGCTGCATCCTTATACGCGCCAGTTGGTGGCCGCTGGCGCCGCTGATACGCCCATAAGTGCACTGGGCGCACTGGGCGCCCTGGGCGCAGCGGGTGATCTGCCCAGCCCCATCAACCCGCCGCACGGTTGCCGCTTCCACACCCGGTGTCCGTTCGCCACGCCGCTTTGCTCTGAGGAAGCGCCCGTGCTGCGGGAAATCCGCGCCGGCCAGCAGGGGCGATGCCATCATATTGAGAGCATCATGGGACAGCACGACGTGTAGCAGCGGCGAATCACTTTGTCTTTTTCAAATTCTTGAAGACTGGCCAAGTCGCGTTGGGGGTGGGAACCCACTGGATATTGTTGCGCGCCACGAAAATCGTGTCGGTCGCCCACAGCGGGATCACGGCGGCCTTGTCGTTGATTCGCTGGTAGATCTGGCTGATGTGCGCCGCGCGGGCCGGCACGTCAGTGAAGTCGTTCATCTTGTCGATCATCGCATCCAGCACCGGGTCTTCGTACCAGGAGAACATGCTGCCCGATCTCATGCCGCGCTGCAGTCGCCCACTGGGCTCCTTGCTGTAATCGGGAAACATGCAAAAGATCATGTCGGTATCGGGACTCTTGTCGCGCTCGGCCTGGACCCAGGTGGCATATTCGAGCAGGGTGATCTTGGTCTGCACGCCAGCCTCTGAGAAACGCTGGCTCAGGGCCTCAACCAGTTCGCGGGTCTGGGGGATAAAGCCGGACGCCATGCCGACAAAATTGAGCGGCTTGGAGAAATCAAAGCCGGCTTTTGTCAGTGCTGCCTTGGCCTGCTGGGCGTCGATGCGCGGTGAGGCTTTGCCAGTGCAACCGGTGCCACCAGGGCCGCAGTTCAAGGCGGACGGCACTGCATAGCCCATCATGACGCTCTTGGTCAGCTTCTCGGTGTCAACCATGGCCATGAAGGCGCGCCGGACTTCCTCGTTCTTCATCCGCTCGTTGCGACCGGTGGCGTTCATCATGATGTACATGTTGCGCAATGTCGGGGCCTGGATTACCTTCATGTTGCGCATGTTCTTCATCCGCACCGCCAGGAATGGCGAGATGTTGTCAACCAGGTCAACTTCGCCGGACTGGATCTGCGCCAGCCGGGTGGTCTCGTCCGGCACCATCTTCAACATCAGCTTGCCAATCTCCGGCGCCTTGCCCCAATAGCCGGTGTATCCCTCCAGGTGGATGTATTCCTTGATCTTGCGTTCCTTGAACTTGAAAGGGCCAGTGCCCATCGGGTTTTCACCGAAGACTGTGTCTCCGACCGCTTCCACGTGTTTCTTCGAGATCATGAACCAGTTGGTTTCCATGTTCTCGAGCATGCCGGCGTCACGCCGCTTCAGTTTCACCCGGACCTTGAGCGGGTTGATGATTTCAACATCCGCGATGTTCGCCACCAGCACGCCGGCGCGCGTCCATTTGATGACCGGGTCCACCGCCCGCTTCCAGCTAAAGACGACATCTTCGGCCGTGAAGGGGTTCCCGTTGTGGAATTTGACGTTGGGGCGCAGCGTGAATTCATAGGTCAGGCCATCGTCCTTCATCTCCACCGCAGTCGCCAGCGCAGGCACCAGATTGCCCTTTTCGTCGTGCCCGAACAGACTTTCGTAGATATTGGAGATCACCAGATAGTCGTTGGCTGCGAAAAATTTGCCGGGGTCGGTGGAAAAAACGTCGACCGATATGGCGGCCGTGACATCCGGGGATGCCAAGACAGTGCTTGGCGAACTGAATGCCAACAGGCCACCGAGCCACAGCGCTGTGGTTGCTGCGGTGAAGGCCTTGCTGAAAGACGACCGACCTGCCGGGGTTTGGGCTGTTGTGTGCGGGGCGTTTAAGT
>JAYVNK010000163.1:0-15853 GCA_043758475.1 Comamonadaceae bacterium
GCCGAAATTGGCGATTTCATCCGCCAGCCGGTCAAAACCTATTCGAGCGGCATGTACATGCGGCTGGCATTTGCGGTAGCGACCAGCGTGGAGCCTGACATTTTGGTGATTGACGAAGCGCTGTCGGTGGGGGATGGCGCGTTTGCCCGCAAATCGTTTGACCGCATCATGGGCCTCAAAGACGCAGGCAAAACGATTCTATTTTGCTCACACTCCATGTACCAGGTGGAGGCGCTGTGCTCTCGTGCGATGTGGATTGAGGCGGGCACACTGCGCATGATGGGATCTGCGGCCGACGTGACCAGCGCCTACCAGGCCAGCCTGAACAGCAGCATGCCAGTTGCGGCAACGCTGGGCGCAAATGTACAAGTCACCTCAAACGGTGCGCTACCGCTTGCCGCACCAGGCACCGGAAGGATCAACCGGATATTTGCCACCGCGCATGGAACGCCAGGGCGTGAGCTTGACCTGGTGTCTGGCGAGACTGACCTGGAAATCACCATTGATTTTTCAGTGGACCCCGGATTGCCCGTGCCCAGCGTTGCGTTTGGATTTTCGGATTCAAACAATCTGACGGTTTCCAGCGTGCTGTCGGGCAACGACGGGGTTCAGCTGCACGTGGATGCCAGCGGGCACGGGCGGGCCAGCGTGGTGTTTCCAAAGCTTCCCCTGCTCAAGGGGCGCTACACGGTGACGGGTTTTCTGCTTTGCGAAAACTCATTGCATCCGTATGAGCAGGTAGAGCAGAGCCTGGTGTTGAATGTCACCCAAAAAGGGCTGGAGCAGGGCTTGGTGACGCTGCCGCACGAGTGGCTGACCCACACGTGACGCTTGCATCTGTGCCCCCTATTACCGGGAGGAAGAACGACCGCCGCCCCCACACGGTGAAGGTGGGTGAATTTACGCTGACGCTGCGCGACGTGGTGCCTGACGACATGGCTGCTTTGCTGGCCTTGCACACGGAGGTGTTCGGACCGAATGTGGATGCGCGGTGGCATGCCTGGAAATATGGCGAGGCAACGGGCCAGGGCCAAGGCCAGGGGGTGGGAGCCTGGCATGGCGGTGAATTGGTGGCGTTCTGCGGCGGCTTGCCCCGCACGTTGTGGCAGAAAAATAGAAGCCTGGCCGGGCTGCAAATCGGCGACGTGATGGTGCACCCATCCTGGCGCGGCATTTTTACCCGCCGTGGGCCGTTTTTTCATGTCTCGAAACGTTTTTATGACAGCCGGCTTGGGGCCGCACCCAGCCAGCCCTTCCAGTTGGGGTTTGGGTTCCCGAGTGAACGGCATTTGCGCCTGGCAACGATGACCGGGCTGTTGCACGACGCTGGGGTGATTGAGTCGCTGCACTGGCGCACCTTGCACACGACGGGGCTTGAATTGCCGTGGCACTGGCGCTGGCAGCCGCTGGACCCATCGGACAAGCGCTTCGACGCAGCAACAAACGCTGCTTGGAAATCGATGCTGGCTGCGGCCAGCGACGAAGGCCTGACCATCGGGCAGCGTGACGCTGGGTATCTGCGCTGGCGCTATGTGAATCGCCCTGATGCCGATAGCCCTAGTGGGCAAAGAATTTCTTGCTATCAATTATTTGAACTGCGTCGGCCTTGGTCTCTAGTGCCGGTGGCGGTGGCGGTGCTGGATTTGAGATCATCCTCAGCCCGTTGGCTGGACTGGGTGGGGCCCATCCAGTTGATGCCGCTGGCCCTGCAAGCCTGCCGACTGGAAGCCATGCGGGCCGGCGCAAGCGAGTTGACCGCCTGGGCCAGCGCTGCGGTGGCACAACAGCTGGCACAGACAGGCATCGAGCACCGAGCAGTCTGTGCCGGGCTGGGCATCCCAATAGCCTCGGATTGGAAGGCCGAAGAAGCACCACGGTTACGATATTGGCTCATGGGTGGAGACACCGATTTTTTATGAACCACAACGCCCCTGGCAAATTGAGCTTTGTAACCTGCGCCAGCAACCTGGAGGTGCTGGCCGCGCGTTTGCTGTCGTCGCCTTGCCTTGGGGCCGGAGGATTTCCGCTGGCCGTGTATTTCAACGCCCCCTGCGCCGCACACGGCTTCAACGCCGCCATGAGGGCCGAGCGGGCGAAATCGCCTGACGGACCGGGCGGAGTTTCATGGCTGGTGTGGGTTCATCAGGACGTGGTTTTGCCGCACGGGTGGGATGCAGTTTTTGGGCAGGCGCTGACCAAGGCACAACAGGCGTTCCCGCAACTCGCTGTGGCAGGGGTTTACGGTCTCAACGGTGCCGGCACACATGCGCGGCGTGCAGGCCATGTGCTTGACCGGGGAAAACTGCTGCAGGAGCCAACGCCGCTGCCTTGTCGCGCGGACAGCCTGGATGAGCTGCTGTTTGCCGTGCGCATTGACACTGGCCTGCAGCTGGACCCAGCGCTAGGCTTCGATTTTTATGCCACTGACCTTGTTTTGCAGGCGCAGGCGAAAGGCTGGCAATGCGCGGTGCTGGATGCCTATTGCGAACACTGGTCAAGCACACCTGCGAGCGGGGCCATACCAAAAGAAGTTGTTGGGCGTATCCAATCGAGTGCTGCCGTGTTTGAGCGCAAGTGGGCGCGGCGGCTGCCCATCACCACGCCCTGCTTCGACATTGCCAGACCTGGTGATGTGGCGGCGTTTTTAGCGTCAATCGTCTCGCAAACGTTGTGAAGACAAAGTTTCTGCGGATGTGGCGTGTAGCGCTTTGGCGTCTGGTCCGGGTGGCCCACAGGGCGGACTTTGCCTGGTTTTTGCCATTCATCGCACGGCTGCCCTTGCCAGTCGCCTACACGCTGTCCGGCTTGCGTGGCCGGGTCAATGCTGTGACCGGGCGCGATTGGCGTTCTGTGGCGCTGGGTTTCCGCCATATTCGCCGTCAAAGCCTGGCCGGGTACCAGCTGCTGCCCGGCAATGCACCAGAGCACGAACGGGCGGGCTGGCGAAATGAACGTTTCGTGGTGGAAGCGCGTGACGAGTTTGAGGCCCGCCTCATAGCAAACAACCGGGTATCGGAGCTGAGCTGCAAATTCATGCCGCCCGGCGCCGAGGCGGTGTGCCAGCAGCGGGAGAGGGGCTTGCTGCTGTTGACGCCGCACTTTGACAGTTTTTTCCTTGGCGTGGCGTTTCTGGCACGGTCTGGTGCCAAGGTCAACCTCATGTCATCAACCGTGACCCACGACCCACGGGTCAACCGGGCGGTGAAGGGCCATTTCACAAAAAAGTACCGTGGACTCGAACAACATCTGAACGGCGGACAGGTGCTGGACATGGAGGCTGGATTACGGCCCTTTTACCGCATGCTGGAACACCGGGAGACGCTGGTGGTGCTGGCAGATGCGCCGGTATTGCCCAACGGCGTTTCGATGGCAGTGGATTTTTTGGGTGCGCAGCGCCTGCTGGCAGGTGGCGCACTGCGCATGGCGCAGCGCACTGGCAGCGACCTGGGGGGCTACGTCTGTCGGCACGTGGGCCAGGGGCGCTACGAGTTGGAGGTATGCACCATTGGCCCGGCGAGCGACCCAGAGACCGTGGCGCGGGTTTACCAATTTTTCAACGACAGGATCATGGCGCAGCCTGGTTTGTGGTGGGCCGCAGACTTATTGCCCAACATGCCGGCTGTCATGGCACCGCCGGAACAGGAAATCGGCGCTACCGGATCAGCCTGAATGGAGCGGGTATCCATTGATGTCGCCATCGTGAACTACCGCTGCGCGGCGGATACGCTGCAGGCGCTGGACCGCCTGGCGCAGTGGCGTTACGGCACGGTCTGGCTGGTTGACAACAGCGCCCATGAGGCTGATGTTGCCGCAGATACCGCCGCATTGCGCGAAGCTGCCGCTGGCATGCCCTGGTTGACGGTGTTGAGCCCTGGCAGCAACCTGGGGTTTGGGCGCGCTTGCAACCTGGCGTTTGCCGAGTCAGAAGCAGAATTTTTTCTGTTGCTCAATCCGGATGCGCGCATTGCGGTTGATGATGTTCTGCTGCTGGCAAGCGCCCTCAGAGACCAGCCACGGCTGGGTGGCGTATCGCCCAAAATCTTCTGGAATGAACAAGGCTCGTTTGTGTTGCCAGCAGCCTTTGCCCAGACGCCCTGGCACAGCATGGCATTGGCGTTGGCCACCCACTCGTGCGGATTGACGCAATGGGCTGCCCAACGCGGCTTGAATCGGGCAATGCGGCAGATGGCATCGAACAGTCCGTTTGAAGTGCCCTTTCTTGCAGGCTCAGTCATGATGTTGCGGCGCAAGGCGGTGCTGTCGTCCCATGGGCTGTTCGACCCGGACTACTTCATGTTTTTTGAGGACTCCGATTTGTCGGTGCGGCTGCGCCGCGCTGGCCATGCGCTGGCAATCGTCCCGGCTGCAGCTGCGCAGCACGAATACCGGCACAAGGCCTTCAAGGCCGACATGATGTCCCAGAGCCAACACCAGTATTTCAGCAAGCTGTA
Source organism: Comamonadaceae bacterium (assembly GCA_043758475.1). Taxonomy (GTDB): domain Bacteria; phylum Pseudomonadota; class Gammaproteobacteria; order Burkholderiales; family Burkholderiaceae_C; genus JANYCG01. Next base: position 4,452 of record JAYVNK010000163.1, read on the forward strand.
CCCAACCTTTTATCGCTGGTCTGGCGGGCTGACCCGCCTGGCTGCGCTGGCTCGGCCGGTCGACCTTGCAAAATGGTTCAAGGTCATACCGAAGCCCGTCACAAGTGCGCAGGAATTCGCAGCATGCACCGACAACGGTCGCGTGCTGGCCTTTAGCCCGTCAGTGCTGATGATGCCCGCCCTGTTCCGGCCCTCATTTCCTGACGCTCGGTGTTTTGACGCTCGGGAGTGGGCGCTGCTGGAGCCCGCCAGCTACACCGCCCTGGTGCAGAGTACAGACCTCGCCCGCAAACCGGTATGGGTCTATTTTGATCGCGCCCCGTGTTGACTGAGCCTGCGCCCGTAAGCGCGCATGGGTTTTTCGATCACATGGTGCGCCACAAACGCGATGAACAGCGTGATGGCCGTGCACGCCAACACGGCAGCACCTCCACTGACTACCGGCAGAATCCGGCCCAGGATTTGAGGTGCCGCGTTGTGAAACAGATACACCCCATAACTGAGTTCGCCCAGGACAAGAAAAATGGGCCGAAACGATGACTTTACCCACAATCCGGCGCCCTGCGGTGTACTCGCAACCCCACTGACAATCAGCGCATACCCCAGCGCAGCACCCAAGCCGATGTTGCCGCCGATCCATGGCGGCACAGTGCGGGCAACGCCATCGACGGGTGCCACATAGCTGGCAAAAATGAAGCCCATGCCGATCAACACGAGCAAGCCCAGCGCGAGCCGCATCAGGGCAGCCTTGCCAGAGCTGTCCCGCCGCACCATGGCGTAGGCCAGAGATCCCAACATAAATTCGACTAACAGGCCAGGAACATGGACGGTGGCAATCGCGCGCGCAGTGATGCCTTTGTCGTCTTGCGACGCGCCAGCGACCAGTGCCAGATGCATGAAAGCTGCCAGCAACACGAGCCAGACAAACCCAAACCGCCCCGGTCGATTCTTGGTTGACACCCAAGCCAGCAAGGGCAACAGCAGGTAATACTCCACCTCGGGTGGCAGGCTCCAGAAAGCCGGGTTGTAGAAGTTGGCTATCTCCAGCGACGCAAGCGTGTGCCCCAGAAACAAATGCACCCAAAAATGGTCCCAGGCCGCAGCGGCTGGCAAGTGCAATGAAATATATAGCATTATAGCCAACAAATACAAGGGGTACAGGCGGAAAAACCGGCGAATCAGGTGCGATTGCAAGCTCAAAGGCTTGCCAAAGAAATAGGGGGCAAACACGTAGCCGCTCAGCACAAAAAAAAGATCGACCCCCGTGCTGGCGAAGCCCCAAAGCCCTGGCTGGGGTGTGAGCAGGTACGCGTAATGGGTTGCCATCACCATGAGCGCAGCCCAGCCCCGCAATGCCTCAATGACGGGATCCCCGTCGGCTGCTCCTTGTTCAAGACTGTTGGGACAAGTGTGTCGTAGTGCAACCATGGGGGCGAATTGTGGCACTCAAATCTCTACAATAAACCATCAACACCCGCCCGCCATGCCTGCTTTTGTCGCCGTCGTCATTCCCTGTTACAACGTTAAAAATCACATCCTGGGCGTCTTGTTGCGAATTGGCCCCGAAGTCAGCCGCATCTTTGTGATAGATGACGCCTGCCCCGAAGCTACGGGCCAGTGGGTTCAAGCGCAATGCAGCGACCCCCGGGTGACTGTGCTGCACCACGCCGTCAACCAGGGCGTTGGAGCGGCTGTGATGACGGGTTACGCCGCTGCCCTGAAAGAAGGGGCTGAGGTCATTGTGAAGGTGGACGGCGATGGGCAGATGGACCCGGCCCTGATTCCCCATTTCATCGCGCCAATCCTCAAAGGCCAGGCTGATTACACCAAGGGCAACCGGTTTTATGATTTGACGCACATCAGCCAGATGCCCAGTATTCGACTGGTCGGCAACGCGGCGCTGTCGTTTATGGCCAAGTTATCAACCGGCTACTGGAATCTTTTTGACACGACCAATGGGTTTACCGCCATCCATGCCAAAGCGGCACGGAGAATCGCGTTTGACAAGGTCAGCCCGCGCTACTTTTTTGAGACTGATTTGCTTTTTCGGCTCAACACCATCCGGGCCGTGGTGGTAGACATTGCCATGGATGCGTCATATGGCTCTGAGACAAGCAGCCTGCGAGTCAGTCGCGTGCTGGGCGAGTTTCTTGTCAAGCACGGGCACAATTTTGGAAAACGGGTTTTTTATAACTACTTTTTGCGGGACATGACTGCCGCGTCACTGGAGCTGTTGCTGGGGTTGGGCGCGCTGGCTTTTGGCCTGGTCTTTGGTGGTATTCATTGGGCAAACGGCTTGGCCACCGGCGTTGCGGCCCCATTAGGCACCATCATGCTGGCAGCCTTGCCGACGATGCTGGGACTGCAAATGCTTCTGGCATTTGTCGCCTATGACGTAGCAAATGTGCCACGACGGCCAATTCACGTTGACTTGCCTGATTGAGCTCCCAACACTGACAGCCACTGCGCACTACAAGGATAAATTTTGTCGTTTCAGCATTTCATACTCACCGTATTGACGGTGCTGGCTTTGTCCATAGGCCAGATTCTGTTCAAACTTGCTGCACGCGGCCTGGACGGGACGGAGTCCTTGGTCAGCCAAATCATGGTGAATCATTACCTCTGGATCGCGTTGACGGTGTATGCCGTAGCCACGATTTTCTGGATCGGTCTGCTGCGCCAGATTCCGCTGAGCCTGGCCTATCCGTTTGTGGCGCTGGCGTTTTTTATTGTTCCGGTACTGGGGCATTGGATTTTGGGTGAACCCTTACGTTGGCAAAACCTGGTTGGCGCGCTGGCTATCGTGATCGGCGTATGGATTTCGGTCGGCCTGGAGTGAGTTTTCTGGTCACTTGGCATTCGCCACCTGGCAAAGTCCGTCTTGCGTTCTGGGTCATTGCCCTGCTGGTGGCTACGGGATTCTCATGGCTCATCCCGCCCATGCAGTCTCCCGATGAGGACAGCCATATTGGCCGCGCCTACCTGATCTCCCAAGGTGAATTGCTGCTGCAATACTCGCCGACCCATTCGAATGGCGCGCCAGACGCACGTGCAGACCGAGGAGCTGCAGATAGCCAGCAAACGCGCCAACAGGGGGGGCGTTTGGGCGGATGGCTAGATGAAGGGCTTTCAAGCTTCATGGCGGCCTACTTGGACCTGGCGCGCCAAAGTGCGAAACGGTTTACCGATGCCGAACATGCCCGACTGGCTCAAATAAGCTGGTCGACAACAAAGCAGTTTCAAATTTTGTCAGGCACGGGTTATTACTTTCCTGCTGTATATGCCCCGCAGGCATTGGGACTTGCCATCGGGTGCAAGCTGGGCTTCAGCGTTAAGCATTCCTATTACCTGGCCAAAGAAGTGAGTTTGCTGGTCTGCTTTGCCCTGCTGGCCATGGCGTGTCGACTTATGGCGCCAAGCCCGCTGCTGGCTGCAATCCTGATGTTGCCGATGAGCCTGTTCCAACTTCTGTCGCCCACGATAGATGGCTTGACCACATCACTTTCTGTGCTGGCGACCAGTATTTTCCTGAGTTTTGCAGACCCAGAGCGCAAGCACTCGGCGGCTGCATCCTGGGGATTGGCTATCTGCGTTTTTCTTGTGGCTACCAGCAGAACGCATTTGCTGCCGCTGCTGCTGTTGCCTTTTTTCCTGGCTTGGCGACGTCAATCCCGTCGGGACTTTTACCTGGGGTTCTGGGTCACAGTTGGCGCGATTGCGTGGACCGTATTTGCGTTGCAGTCAACCAGCGACGCGCGAATTGTCCGCGACCACACGACGGAAGAGTTGCTGTTGCAATACTTTGGCAATCCAAAGTCATTTTTGCAAGTGGTTTTTGCCTCTTTGAATGACGCTGATTTGTTCACCTTTTATGAACGTTCTTTTGTGGGTGTCCTGGGGTGGCTGGATACCTGGCTGCCGACGTATTTTTATCCCGCTTTATGGGTGATGCTGGCAATTTGCGGTGTAGCGTCAGTGTCGGTTTCGACGCTGCAGCGGGACGGGAGTTCGCGATTGCTCCTTGCCGGGATCGCGATCACGAGCGTGGGCCTGATTTTTCTGGCCTTGCTGGTCACTTGGACACCCCATCCGGCATTGACCGTAAGAGGTGTGCAGGGGCGTTATTTCGTCGTGCCGATGATCTTGCTGGCCTTTGTGATTAGCGGGGTTTCTCCTTTGAAGTCCCCGCTTCGACATTGGCTTGCAGCATTGGCAGTTGCGGGGTTTTCGGCGGCTTCACTGGCGGCTCTGACGATGGCATTGCTCAGTCGTTATCATTAACGCCCTTTCACCGTGGGCTGCCAGGACTGTTGGCAATGCCCTGCCAAATGTCTTGACTACCGCTCCCGTCATGTTGCCCATGGAATCTGACCTCATCCCTTACACCGCCAGCAACGGCCTGCCAGCGCAGTCTGTCTTGGTACTGGCACCGCACCCAGACGATGAGGTATTTGGTTGTGGTGGCACCATTGCCAGCCATGCACGCAACGGCGTGCCGGTTCACGTGGTCATTCTGACTGATGGCGCCCGCTTCGGAGAAGTGAGTGTCAGGGCCGATGAAAGTCGTGCGGCTGCAAAAGTTCTGGGCTATGGCGAACCCGAGTTTTGGAGCCTTCCAGACCGGGGGCTGGGTTATTCTGAGACGTTGGTGCAACGCATCCTGGACTGCATCGCCGACGGGAAGGCCGATCTGGTTTATGCCCCGTCACCTTGGGAGATTCACCCAGACCATCGGCAAACGGCCTGGCTGGCGATGGAGGCCGTGCGGCGGACAGGCAACGCAGTTCGGCTTGCGTTTTACGAGGTGGGCGCACCGTTGCGCCCCAACGTTCTGCTGGACATTACGCCCTTTCTTGACACCAAGGAAGCCGCGATGCGCTGTTTTGAATCTCAACTGGTCCAGCAGGACTACCTGCGGCACATTCGCGCGCTGAACCAATACCGTACTTACACACTGCCGCGCGACGTCCTGGCTGCTGAGGCTTATTGGGTGGTTACAGCGAATGAACTCGATCAAGCGACACTGCGTGATTTGTTCTCAGTGGTTTCTCCTGGCCTTCAACCGGACCCTGCCGCTTCAACGCCAATACTTCCTTTGGTATCGATCCTGATTCGCAGCATGGATCGCGAGTTTCTGGCAGAGGCGCTGGACTCCGTTGCGCTGCAAACCTATCCTCATATTGAAGTGGTGGTCGTAGCGGCCTGCCCGGACCATCGGCCCTTGCCAAACAAGTGTGGGCCGTTTGCCATGCGCTTGATTGAAACGGACGCGCCTATGTTGCGCAGCCGCGCTGCCAACCACGCCATGGCGCAGGCCCGTGGCGATTTTTTCCTGTTTCTGGACGACGACGACTGGTTGATGCCCGGGCACATTGCCCGCCTGTCCCATGTGCTTGCCCTGCAGCCTCTTTCGATGGCGGTGTACACCGGCATTAGCCTGGTAGACGTACAAGGCCATTCCCTGGGCCAGACTTTCGATCTGCCCTTCGATGCCATACGCCAGATGGCGGGCAACCTGACGCCGATCCATGCCGTACTGTTCAGCGCAAAGGTGCTTGAGCAAGGTTGCCAGTTTGATGAAGCATTGGAACGTTATGAGGATTGGGATTTCTGGCTGCAGGTCGCAAAACTGGCACCCATGGCGCATTTGCCGGGAGTCAGCGGCGTTTATCGCATTCACGAAAGCTCGGGTGTGCACTCGGATGCGGGTCCTGCGGGGGCCGCAGCGGCGGTCATGTATCAAAAATGGGAAAAGCATTGGAGTCCGCAGCAGATCGGACAGATCATGCAACGGGTTTGGTCCCATCCAGAACTCGAAACGCATCTTGCGGACACAAGGACGCGGCTGGCGTCTACCGAGAGCGAGATGGCGCAATTGCGCCATGCAGCGGCGCAAAGAGAGTCCGCTGCAACGCAACGAGACGTGACGCTGGCGCAGCGGGAATCTGCTTTCATGCACAGGGAGGCAACGCTGGCCAAATGGGAAACCGCGTTCTTGAATAAAGAAGCGACGGTGACGCAGCAGCAGTCGGCGCTCACGCAAAAAGAGTCAGCGCTGGCACAGGAGGAATTCGCGCTTGCAAAACGAGAATCCGCGTTTGCCGCAGAAGTATCGAACTCCGCTCAGCAACAGCAGGAAATTCTTTTGCTGTCACAAAAAGTTCAGGAAGCGGCCAACCTGCTCACGCAGAAGGCCTACGATCACAACGCCGTGCTCAGCAGCCATAGCTGGCGCATCACCAGCCCTCTGCGCTGGTTTTCAACGCAACTGCGGCAAGGTTTTGGGCACAGGCGGACCGCGAAAAAAATCCGCCGTGTGTTCCAAATTCTTGGCGCAGAAGGGCCTATAGGCTTATTGCATTCAGCGCGCAGGGTTGTCAACCGATCGTTGCAAAAAAATGCCAGCTACGACACATGGGTTGATGACGTCAACACAGCGGCTGAAGCTGGCGGAAAATTTGATGCGCTTGCGTCAAAAATTGCAAGCTTGGCAAATCGTCCGCTTATTTCAGTGGTGATGCCGGTCTACAACCCACCCCTGCACTTTCTTAAAGAGGCTGTCGATTCAGTCAGAAGTCAGGTTTACCCGCATTGGGAGTTGTGCATAGCCGATGATGCATCGCCCGACTCTGACATCAGGGAATTTTTGCGGGGATTGGTCGCTCAGGATATTCGCATCAAACTCGTTTTCCGCGAGCAAAATGGCCACATCGTTGCTGCATCAAACTCTGCATTGACTCTTGCCACGGGAGAATTCGTTGCGCTGCTGGATCACGATGACGTCATCCCGCAAGACGCGCTGTACTGGATGGCCGACGCCATCAACCGCCATCCCGAAGCGGCCGTCCTCTACTCTGACGAAGACAAAATTGGGCTGGACGGAAAACGCTGCGATCCCTACTTTAAAAGCGACTGGAATCTTGAGCTGTTCCTGTCCCAGAACATGATCAGCCACCTGGGGGTGTATCGCCGGTCTCTGGTAGAAGAGGCAGGAGGTTTCCGGCCTGGGTACGAGGGATCACAGGACTACGATCTTGCGTTGCGCTGCGTTTTAAAACTTCAGCCAAACCAGATAGTGCATATTCCCAGGGTGCTCTACCACTGGCGCATCTTGCCCGGTAGTACGGCCCTGTCCCCGAATGAAAAGTCTTATGCCCAACAGGCCGGGGCACGGGCCCTGTCGGATTTTCTGATAGCCAGCGATGTGGGTGGCCGCGTTGAAAGCCTTCCCAACGGCTATTACCGGATACACCCCAAACTTCCAAACGTGCTGCCGATGGTCAGCTTGGTCATTCCCACCCGCAACGCTTTGCAGCTTGTACGGCAGTGTGTTGAAAGCATCTTGTCAAAAACGACCTACCCCAACTACGAGATATTGCTGGTCGACAACGGTTCGGACGACCCTGTCGCCGTGGCCTATTTTTCTGAACTCAATCAACATGCGCGTATTCGCGTCATTCGGGACGACAGGGAGTTCAATTACGCCGCCCTGAATAACCGGGCTGTTGGGCTGGCCAAAGGTGAGGTGATCGCGCTGATCAATAACGATATTGAAATCATCACGCCTGGGTGGCTTGACGAGATGGTGGGGCTGGTCTTGCGCCCCGGCGTCGGTGCCGTAGGAGCCAAGCTGTGGTACCCGGATGGGACATTGCAGCATGGGGGGGTCATTGTTGGCTTGGGCGGCGTCGCGGGGCACGCGCACTGGGGCATTGGACGCCACGACCCCGGTTACTTTGGGCGTGCAGTGTTGACCCAAGTCCTGTCAGCAGTTACTGCGGCCTGTCTGGTCGTCCGCAAATCGGTTTATGAGCAGGTGAACGGGCTGGACGAAACACATCTGAAAATTGCCTTCAACGATGTGGACTTCTGCCTGAAGCTCACTGAGGCGGGCTATCGGAATATCTGGACGCCCTACGCCGAGATGTACCACCATGAATCTGCCACCCGCGGCGCAGATGACTCACCCGAAAAGAAAGCCCGTTTTTCAAGCGAAGTGGCTTACATGCACCGTCGTTGGGGCCACCTATTTTTGAGCGACCCGTACTACAACGTGAACCTCACACTTTCCCTGCCTAGTTTCACCCCGGCTTGGCCGCCACGGCTGGACAGCTAGATGCGCCTAGTCGCCCGTGCCACCCATCACGCATGCCACGCAACATTGCGCGCAAATGGGCTGATCGAGGGCGCCCCACCAAGGTAAAGATCACCAGTTTCTTGGCTAGCTGGAGGGCATCGAAAAGCTTCCAGCCAACGGAGACATGCGGCAATCTTTGCAGATAAGTCCCGTTGCGGAAGATGAAGTAATGACGCAGCGGGCTGTGCCAGGGAAACTGCCAAGCCCACCATTGCGCAACTTTGTCACCGATGGAATGGGTTAGCGTTGCCCCACCGACGCCAAATAAATGCCACCCAAGGTGCCGCATCCGAAGGCTCCACTCAATGTCAACATAGTCAATGAAGAGGTCATCAAGAAAGCTGCCGACGTCTTTCCAAACAGGGATGGGCACCATGCACCCGGAGGTGATCAGGTGATCGACTTCAACTGATTGACCGGCATCGGGGGTGACACGGCGACGATGACGTGAAATGGGCGCCAGAAAAGGGGCACGCCGGCCAGTCCGTCGATCCACTTGCTGCGGGCCGACAGCGCCGACTTTATGCCCTGAGGTGCCCAGTTCAAGGCAAGCGCCCAGGAGGCGGGCAACCATGTCTGGCGCGGGCTCGCTGTCTTGGTCAAACGTGATGACGAAATCAGCGTTTTGTGCTTCTGCCCACTGAAAGCCGGCATTGAGCGCGGTGGCCACGCCGGTATTCGATTGCAAATGCTTGACCGTGAATTTGCTGCGCCGAAAATAATCACCTGCCAGTGGCAACACGCTCCCGTTGTTGACCACAATTCCCCCGTTGACTTGAGAGCTAAGCGCGTCCACCAGCCGCGCAAGTAGCTTGGCATCCGGTTTGTAGGTGACGATCACAGCAAAAATTCTGGGCATTGCAGTCAGATTTCAATCAATGGGAACCGCCTAAGCGGCTAGCGCTGCGCCACCAGCGTGGCTCCAAATCCATCCCACAGCAGCTTGCAGCCCGTGAGGAACATGCCTCCATACAGCAGCCGGTAAAACAGCACGGGGTTGATGCGCCGCGCAATACGCACCCCCACCCAAACGCCCACAGGCACGAAAGGCAGCAGCGCCAGTGAAGTGGTCATGTTGCGGGCGTCCAGCAGGCCCAGCCAGGCGTAAGGGATCCACTTGGACAGGTTGACGATGAAAAACAGGAACGCCATGGTCGCTGTGTAGCGTACGGGCGACAGGCGCAGCGGGATCACATAGGCATTGACAGGCGGACCACCCGCATGGGCAACAAAGCTGGTGAACCCGGACGCGGTGGTCAACACGGCACCCAGCCATTTAGGTGGCGGCGGACTGTCAACCTTGGGGGGAAACAGCAGGCGCTGCGCCAGAAAAAGCAAGGTGAATACGCCCACAATGCCCGCCACGAGGTGACTGTCCAGCACTTTGAAGAGAAAGGTGCCAATGACAGTGCCCAGCAGTGCAAACGGGATAAGGAACTTGAGCAGCGTCCTGTCAAAATCCTTGCGGAAAGCCGCCATACCCAGCACGTCTGCCAGAAACAGGACAGGCATCAAAATGGCAGCAGCTTGCGGCACCGTAACTGCAATTGCCATCAGCGGCACCGCCAGTGAGCCAATGCCCGCGCCAAAGCCGCTTTTGCCGATGCCCAGCATCAAGACGGCAGGTATGGCGACGGCATAGAAAACCGGGTCGGTGATGATGGGCAGAGACATAAAAGGCAATGGTGGGACGGACAAGTCTAATAGCACCGTGCCTGCCGGGCCCTCCCAATCTGCTTCTCAGTCAATTTCCAGGCCGAGGTAGGCTTTTTGAATCTCGGGCCGCGTCAGCAACGCACTGGCCTGGCCCTGCATCACAATGCGCCCCTCTTCCATCACGTAAGCCCGGCTGGCAAGCTGCATGGCCATGGCGACGTTTTGCTCCACCAGCAGCACGGATGTGCCCAGTGCATTAATTTCACGGATGGCCTTGAACATCTCCAGCACGATCACCGGAGCCAGGCCGAGCGACGGCTCGTCCAGCAGCAGCAGCTTGGGGCGGGCCATCAGGGCGCGGCCAATCGCTACCATTTGCTGCTGGCCGCCCGACAGTGAACCCGCCGCATCGGGCAGTTTTTTGACGAGCGCCGGGAACAGAGCCAGAAAAGCAACCCCATCAGGCGGCAGCTGCCAGCCGGAAATCATAGTGCGCCGTGCAGTAGGCACGTAGCATCAAACGCCCATCCGGCCCCTTGCCGGGCGGCTGGTCCTTGAAATCAACAATCAGGCTGTTGCGCACGCCGAACACCGCATCTGAATCCAGGTACTTGCTGTCGGACACAAAAATATGCGTCGTCAGTTTTTGATACCCCGGTGCGCTAAGCATCTTGTGCATGTGGCCTGGCCGAAACGGATGGCGGCCCATGCGTGTGAGCATCGCGCCTACCGGGCCGTCCACCGGCACCGGGTACAAGGCCGGCTTGATGGCCCAGTAGTGGTAACCGCCATCAGCATCGGTGTGGAAGCGGGCACGTAGCTGCATGGGCGCATCGTCGCCCTTTTGCTGGTCATAAAAGCCTTCGGAATCGCTGGACCAGACGTCCATCGCGCACCCGGCGATGGGTTTGCCTGCCGTGTCGGTCACCCGGCCATGGTAGTAGGTGGGCTCGCCCGGCAGGCCTGCGCCCAGGTCGGAACCCAGCGGCAGCTCGGGCGCGCCTTCCCAATAGAAAGGACCCTGCACGGTGGCTTCAGTGGCGGCCGTCAATGACGTTCCTGCGGCGGGTTGGGAGATGGCTTTGCCTGCGCCTTTCGCCTGGGCAATGGCCACCACCTGCATGGAAAGCCCCAAGGTGTCCGACAGCAAAATGAACTCCTGGCGTTTCTCATCGCACTTTTGCCCAGTCGCGGTCAGAAACTGGATCGCCGTCATCCACTCCTGCGGGGCAAGTTCTATGTCCTTTGCGAAGGCGTGCAGGTGCTTGACCAGTGAGGCCATGACCTGCTTGAACCGGGCATCCTGGCAATCTGCCATGCGGTCAACAACGGCCTGTACGAGACCATCGGCCTTGATTTCTCCATTGACCTGTCCACCCACCTGCCCATTCTGGTGTGTTTGCGCCATGTCTTCTCTTTCTGTTTAACTGACTTGACCGCCCTGCCCTGGTAGCCTACAAAACGCTGCAAGCCTGCTCGAATGCAAGGCGCGGGTTGCGGTCAAACAGCAGGCTGTCATCGCCATATCCCAGGTTGATCAGGAAATTGGCCTGGTAGCGGCCATCGGGGAAAAACTCGGCATTCACCTTGGCCAGATCAACCCCGCTCA